>CAXSEJ010000221.1:0-4279 GCA_964236395.1 uncultured Rhizobacter sp. | reverse complement strand
GCGAGATGGTGCACCCGGGCAACCAGGAGTACGTGCGCGGCGACCGCATCGAGCGGCCGAACGGCGGTGGCGGCAAGGGCAGCGGCTCCGGGCAGGCGGGCGATTCCGACGGCGGCGAAGACGACTTCGTCTTCCACCTCACCAAGGAAGAGTTCATGCAGATCTTCTTCGACGACCTGGCCCTGCCGCGCATGACGCGCACGCAGCTCGCCGAGACGCCGGAGATGAAGAGCCACCGCGCCGGCTACTCGAACGCCGGCACGCCGAGCAACCTCAGCGTCATCCGCTCGATGCGGGGGGCGATCGGCCGCCGCGTCGCGATCGGCGCCGGCTCGCGCTCGGAGCTCGCGGCCCTGCAGGAGCAGCTCGCGCTGCTGCCCGACCCGGCCACCGACGCTGCCGAGGAGCTGGTGAAGAAGGAGCTCGAGCTGCAGATCGCGGCGCTGCGCCAGCGCCTGTCGCGCATTCCCTACCTCGACCCGATCGACCTGCGCTTTCGCAACCGCGTGCGCGTGCCGGTGCCGACGGCCAAGGCGGTGATGTTCTGCCTGATGGATGTCTCGGGCTCGATGGACGAGGCCAGGAAAGACCTCTCGAAGCGCTTCTTCATCCTGCTCTACCTGTTCCTCACGCGCCACTACGAGAAGATCGACATCGTCTTCATCCGTCACCACACGCAGGCGCAGGAAGTCGACGAGGAGAACTTCTTTCGCGCCCGCGAAACGGGCGGCACGGTGGTCTCGAGCGCGCTGGTGCTGATGGACGAGATCATCACCGCGCGCTATCCGCCCGGCGACTGGAACATCTACGCCGCGCAGGCCAGCGACGGCGACAACTGGCACCACGACTCGGGCCGCTGCCGCGAGCTGCTGGCCGACAGCCTGCTGCCGAAGTGCCGCTACTTCGCCTATGTGCAGGTGGCCGAGGAAGAGCAGAACCTCTGGGAGGAATACGCGCGGCTGCAGGAGATGCAACGCCACTTCGCGATGAGGAAGGTGACGCAGGCCTCGCAGATCTACCCCGTGTTTCGCGACCTGTTCAAGGCTGAAGGAGTCGCCGTATGACGAGCAGCATCGTCGAAGGGATGGCCGCTGCCGCTGCCTTGACGGCCGAGCTTCCTGTGGCCGTGCCGCCCGCATCCGCGCCGACCCGCCGGCGCCTGCGCCCCGAACGCTCGCTTCCGGAGGCGCCGCTGCCCGCCGGGTCTCGCGCCGAGCACCCGCTGCCCGACCCGAGCGACTGGAGCTTCGAGCTCGTCGAGCAATACCACGAGAAGATCCGCGCCGCCGCCGAGCGCTTCGCCCTCGACACCTACCCGAACCAGCTCGAGGTGATCACCGCCGAGCAGATGATGGACGCCTACGCCTCGGTCGGCATGCCGGTGAACTACCGCCACTGGAGCTACGGCAAGGAGTTCATCGCCAACGAGCGCAGCTACCGGCGCGGCCAGATGGGCCTGGCCTACGAGATCGTCATCAACTCCGACCCGTGCATCAGCTACCTGATGGAGGAGAACACCACCGCGATGCAGGCGCTGGTGATCGCCCACGCCGCGTACGGGCACAACAGCTTCTTCAAGGGCAACTACCTGTTCCGGCTGTGGACGGACGCCTCGTCGATCATCGACTATCTCGTCTACGCCCGGAACTACGTCGCCGAGTGCGAAGAGAAGCATGGCGTGCAGGCGGTGGAAGACACGCTCGACAGCTGCCACGCCCTGCAGAGCTACGGCGTCGACCGCTACCACCGGCCGAGCAAGATCTCGCTCGCCGAAGAGCTGCAGAGAAAGAGCGAGCGGCTCGCCTACGCGCAGGCGCAGGTGAACGACATCTGGCGCACCCTGCCGCGTCGCGCCGACAAGGCGGAAGAAGCCGAGTCGAAGCGCTTCCCGGCCGAGCCGCAGGAAAACCTGCTGTACTTCATCGAGAAGAACGCGCCGCTGCTCGAGCCGTGGCAGCGCGAGGTGGTGCGCATCGTGAGGAAGGTCGCGCAGTACTTCTACCCGCAGCGGCAGACGCAGGTGATGAACGAGGGCTGGGCCACGTTCTGGCACCACCAGCTGCTCAACACGCTCTACGACGAAGGCCACCTGACCGACGGCGTGATGATCGAGTGGCTGAAGTCGCACACCAACGTGATCTTCCAGCCGCCGGTCGGCCACCGCGGCTACAGCGGCATCAACCCGTACGCGCTCGGCTTCGCGATGTACACCGACATCAAGCGCATCTGCGAGCAGCCGACCGAGGAAGACCGCGAGTGGTTCCCCGGCCTGGCCGGCACGCCGTGGCTGCCGGCGCTGCACCACGCCATGCGCAACTTCAAGGACGAGAGTTTCATCGGCCAGTACCTTTCGCCGAAGGTGATCCGTGACCTGCGCCTGTTCGCCATCCTCGACGACGAGCACGAGGAGCATCTGCAGGTCTCGGCGATCCACGACACGGCCGGCTACCGCCATGTGCGCGAGGCGCTGTCACGGCAGTACGACCTCGGCACGCGCGAGCCCGACATCCAGGTCTGGAGCGTGAACCTGCGCGGCGACCGCTCGCTCACGCTGCGCCACACGCGCCACCACAACCGCCCGTTGCACGAAGGCGCCGAGGAGGTGCTCAAGCACGTCGCCCGGCTGTGGGGCTTCGGCGTGAACCTGGAAAGCGTCGATGCCTACGGCGACGTCGCGGCGCACTGGACCGTGGCGGCGCCGGACACCGCAAAGACCTGAAGCGGCTCCAACGGAGCCGGCCCTTCCCTCTCGGAGGGAGGGGTTGGAAAGGGAGCGATCCTGACGGCGAAGCCGGGGAAGACCTCCGCGCTACAGCGCGAAGATCTTCCCCGGGTTCATGATGTTCTTCGGGTCGAGTGCGCGCTTGACCGTCTTCATCATCTCGAGGGCACCGGCACCGGCTTCGTTCACCAGGAAGCCCATCTTGTGCAGGCCGATGCCGTGCTCGCCGCTGCACGTGCCGTCCATGGCCAGGGCGCGCAGCACCAGCGCTTCGTTGAGGCGCTCGGCGGTCTCGCGCTCTTCCGGCTTGTCCGGGTCGACCAGGTAGGCGATGTGGAAGTTGCCGTCGCCGACGTGGCCGACGATGTAGTGCATGAGGCCGGCGGCCTCGGCTTCGTCAGACGCCTGCACCACCGACTCGGCCAGGCGCGAGATCGGCACGCAGGTGTCGGTGGTCACCGTGCGGCAGCCCGGCTTCATCTGCAGCCCGGCGAAGTAGGCACGGTGCCGCGCCGCCCAGAGCTTCTTGCGCTCCTCCGGAGTGGTCGCCCACTGGAAGCCCTCGCCGCCGAACTCGCTGGCGATCTCCTGCACCGTCGCCGCCTGCTCGGCGACGCTCGCCTCGCTGCCGTGGAACTCCATCAGCAGCATCGGCGCTTCGGTGAGGTTCAGCTTGTCGTGCCGGTTGACGGCGCGCACGGCGTGGCGGTCGAGCAGCTCGCAGCGGGCGATCGGGATGCCCATCTGAATGATCTGGATGGTGGTGCGCACGGCCGCGTCGATCGACGGGAAGGTGCAGGTCGCGGCCGACATCGCCTCGGGCAGCGGGTAGACACGCAGCGTGATCTCGGTCATGACGCCGAGCGTGCCTTCGCTGCCCACCATGAGCCGCGTCAGGTCGTAGCCGGCCGACGACTTGCGGGCGCGCGTGCCGGTGTGGATGACTTCGCCTTGCGCGGTGACGACGGTGAGGCCGAGCACGTTCTCGCGCATCGTGCCGTAGCGCACGGCGTTGGTGCCGCTGGCGCGCGTGGCGCACATGCCGCCGATCGAGGCGTCGGCGCCGGGGTCGATCGGGAAGAAGAGCCCGGTATGGCGGATCTCCTCGTTCAGCTGCATGCGCGTGACGCCGGCCTGGACGGTCACGGTCAGGTCTTCGCCGTTGACCGCCACCACCTTGTTCATGCGCGACAGGTCGATGCTCACGCCGCCCTGCACCGCGAGCAGGTGGCCCTCGAGCGACGAGCCGACGCCGAACGGAATGACCGGCGCGTCGTGGCGGTCGGCGAGCCGGACGACGAAGGCGACTTCGTCGGTGCTCTCGCAGAAGACCACGGCTTCCGGCGGCGGCGCGTCGATCGGCGACTCGTCGCGGCCGTGCTGCTCGCGCACGACGAGCGCGGTCGAGCAGCGCTCGCCGAACCGGGCCTTGAGCGCCTCGATCATCGCCGGGGCGACGGCGCGTGGCGCGAGGCGGGGCAGCAGGTGCGCGGGCAGGGGTGCGTTCATGGCGGCGGTTCCTGGTCGGTCCTCGGCGCAAATGCCGTCGGTCATTGT
>CAXSEJ010000220.1:0-4298 GCA_964236395.1 uncultured Rhizobacter sp. | reverse complement strand
TGACCTGGCGTTCCTGCATCACCTCGAGCAGCGCGCTCTGCACCTTGGCCGGCGCACGGTTGATCTCGTCGGCGAGGAGCAGGTGCGTGAAGACCGGCCCGAGCGAGGTGCTGAACTCGCCGGTGCGCGGGTTGAAGATGCGCGTGCCGACGAGGTCGGCCGGCACCAGGTCGGGCGTGAACTGAATTCGCTTGAACGTGCCGCGGAGCGTTTGCGCCAGCGTCTTCACGGTGAGCGTCTTGGCCAGGCCGGGAACGCCTTCGACGAGCAGGTGGCCGTTGGCCAGCATCGCCACCATCACCCGCTCGAGGAAGCGGTCCTGGCCGACGACGACGCGCTTGACTTCGTAGAGCACGCGCTCCATCAAGGTGGCGGCTTCGCCCGAGGCGGTGTTCGTGTCGGTCATCTCTCGGCTCTCTCGGGCGGGGGCGTCAGAAGGGCGGCATGCCGGCCCCGGCGGCCGCGTTCTCGATCGGCACCGCGAAGCCGATGCCGATGAAGACCCGCTGGCGGTTCGGGTTCAGGATGGCGGTGACGATGCCGACCACCTCGCCGTCCATCGTGACCAGCGGGCCGCCGGAATTGCCCGGGTTGGCGGCGGCGTCGAACTGGATCAGGTTGGTGAGCATCTGCTGCCCGTCGGGCGAGCGGAACTGGCGCTTCAGCCCGGAGACGATGCCCGCGGACACCGAGGGCCCGATGCCGAACGGGAAGCCGACGGCGATGACCTGGTCGCCCGAGGCGAGGTCGGCGGTCGAGCGCATGGTGGCGGCGTGCAGGTCGTCGGGGATCGGGCTCGCGCGCAGTACGGCAAGGTCGTTCTCCGGCTGCGTATTGACGATGACGGCGTCGGACTCGGAGCCGTCGAAGAAGCTGACGCGAATCTTCTTCGCACCGGCGACCACGTGCAGGTTGGTGAGGATCGTGCCGTTGTCGATGATCACGACGCCGCTGCCGACGCCGCGCTCGACCGAGCCCTGGTCCTTTTCGTCCTTGCCATCGTCGCCTTCCGTCATGAGGCCGACGACGCGCACCACGGAAGGGATGATCGCGTCGTAGGCGCGCGTGGCCGGCGAGACCAGCGGCTTTTCCTCGATGGACTGGCGGATGCCGGCGTCGATCTGCTCCATGGTGAGCGGCGCCCTGGCATTGAACGTCGGACCGAGCAGCCAGAAGGTCGTCGCCAGGGCGATGAGGGCAAGGAGCCAGAGGCGGCGCTCATGTCGCAGCAGCGTGCGGCCCAGTCGTGCCCGGCGGGAGGTCGTCACGGGGCCGGGGACGAGGGCTTCCGGCACTTCCTCCGGTGCCTCCCGACGAGGTTGCGAACGGCTGTAAAGCGGGACTCGTTTCATGCGGGCGTCCGTGTTGCATCTTTCGGGCCGGGACTCTCGGGAATACGGTAGCACGCGGCCGATGACCTGTCCGGCCCGGCCCTTGGCAGCGGGCATGATGGCGCCCGCGATGCGCTGGATCGACACCCACTGCCACCTGGACGCTGCCGAGCTCGCTTCGGACCGCGCCGAAGTGGTGGCGCGGGCACGCGCCGCCGGCGTCGGCCAGATCGTGTTGCCGGCGGTGGACCCGGGCAACTTCGCCCGGGTGCGCGAGCTCGCCCACGAGCACGGCCTCGCCTATGCCCTCGGCATCCATCCCATGTGCACCGGCAGCGCCGGGCCGGCCGACGTGGCACGGCTGCGCGAGGCGCTCGTTGAGCACGCCGGCGACGATCGCCTGGTCGCGGTCGGCGAGATCGGGCTCGATCACTTCGTGCCCGGCCTCGACCGTGCGCGCCAGGACAGCGTCTTCTCGGCCCAGCTTCGGCTGGCGACCGACTTCGGCCTGCCGGTGCTGCTGCACGTGCGCCGCTCGATCGACACGGTGCTCGGGCACCTGCGGCGCACGCCTGTCGCCGGCGGCCTGGCCCATGCGTTCAACGGCAGCGAGCAGCAGGCCGAGGCGTTCATCCGGCTCGGCTTTCGGCTCGGCTTCGGCGGCGCGCTCACGTTCGAGCGGGCGCTGAAGATACGGCGCGTCGCGACCGCGGTGCCGCTCGAGGCGATCGTGATGGAAACCGACTCCCCCGACATCGCGCCGCAATGGCGCTACCGCACCGCCGCAGCGCGCGCCGGAGGCGCGACGATGCGCAACGAGCCGGCCGAGCTGGCGGCGATCGGCGCGGCGCTGGCCGAGCTGCGCGGCATCGACGTCCGCACGTTGTCGGCGGCCACGACGGCCAACGCGGTGGCCAGCCTGCCGCGGCTCGCCCGGCTGCCGTGAGTGCACCGGTCGTGGCCTTGCCCGAGGTGACGATCTCCGAGTCGCGCGGCATCCGCTATCTGCACCTCGACACGCCGTGGATCCAGGGCGCCATGCGCATCGAGGAGCCGCTGGCGATCTACCTCGACTACGTGCAGCGCATGATGGCCGGGCTGCTCTTTCGCCCGGAGACGAGCGACGCGAGGCCCGACCTCTCGGCATGCCATGCGGTGCAGCTCGGGCTCGGTGCCGGCGCGATCACGCGCTTTTGCCTGCATCGCCTGGCGACGCGAACGACGGTCGTCGAGCTCAACCCCGCGGTCGTCGCCGCCTGCCGAATGTGGTTCCGCCTGCCCGACTTGGCGCCGGGGCTCGAGGTGCTGACGATGGACGCGGCCGCCTTCGTCGCCGACGCGGCGCGCGGCGGCAGCGTCGACCTGCTCGCCGTCGACCTGTACGACGACGATGCCGCCAGCCCGGTGCTCGACAGCGAGGACTTCTATCGCAGCTGCCACGACCTGCTCGCCGAGGGCGGCGTGATGACGGTGAACCTGTTCGGCCGCAACGGCAGCTCCGAGCGCAGCGGCGCACGCATCGCCGCCGCGTTCGGGGCGGGCGCCGTGCGCAGCTTCAAGGCGACGCGCGAAGGCAACGTGATCGTGCTCGCGATGAAGCATGTCACGGTCCCGGAGCCCGGCGTGCTTGCCCGGCGTGCCGAAAACATCGAAACTCGTTGGCAGCTGCCGGCCCGAAAGTGGCTGCGCATGATGCGCGCTGCGCCGGTGCCGCCGAAGCCCACCTCCGCCAAAGGCCGCGCATGAAACCCAAGGGCGCTGAACCCGACCTGTCCAAGCCGCCCGCCGGCTCCGGGGTGCGCCAGATGCCGCGCCCGGGCGAGCCACCGCGTGCGGTGCCGGCGCCGGCTTCGGCCGCGGCCAACAGCTCGCACGCACCATCGCCCCCGGCCGCGGGTTTGGCGGCCACCGACCTTTCGCTCACCGTCATTTCGAGCGGCAAGCTGACCTGGCGCACGGTGCTCGCCTGGCTGCGCGACGACAAGATCCTGAGCGCCCAAGACATCGAGCGCACCGCGCACCGCTTCGCCGGCGGCAACAGCTCGCAGCATCCGCTGGTGCGCCTCGGCAGCGCCGGCCTGACGCGGCTCGGCGACGGCAAGGTGCTCGACACCGAGACGCTCTCCGAGTGGCTGGCCAAGCGCTCGAAGATGACCTACCTGCGGATCGATCCGCTCAAGGTCGACGTGGGCCGTGTCGCCGACGTGATGTCGATCAACTACGCCGAGCGCCGCCACGCGCTGCCCCTGACCGTCGGCGCCACCGAGGTGACGATCGCCACCTGCGAGCCGCTCGACGTCGCCTGGGTGCCGGAGATCGAGGCGCACGTCAAGAAGACGGTTCGGCTGGTCTTCGTCAACCCGACCGAGATCGCGCGCTACACGACCGAGTTCTATGCGCTCTCCCGTTCCGTGCGCAACGCCACGAAGATGGGCGAGAACTCGGCGCTCGCCAACTTCGAGCAGCTGGTCGAGCTCGGCAAGACGAGCAAGCAGCTCGATGCCAACGACACCGGCGTCATCCAGGTCGTCGACTGGCTCTGGCAATACGCCTTCGACCAGCGCGCCTCCGACATTCATCTGGAACCGCGGCGCGAGCGCAGCGTCATCCGCTTTCGCATCGACGGCGTGATGCACACCGTCTACCAGTTGCCGCCGGGCGTGATGAGCGCCATGGTGGCGCGCGTCAAGCTGCTCGGCCGCATGGACGTGATCGAGCGGCGCCGCCCGCTCGACGGCCGCATCAAGGTGAGGAACCCGGCCGGCGACGAGGTCGAGATGCGGCTCTCGACCCTGCCCACGGCGTTCGGCGAGAAGATGGTGATGCGGATCTTCGATCCCGACACCACCGTCAAGACGCTCGAAAGCCTCGGCTTCGGCAGCCACGACGGCAGGCGTTGGGAAGAGCTCGTGGCCAAGCCGCACGGGATCATCCTCGTCACCGGCCCGACCGGCTCGGGCAAGACGA
>CAXSEJ010000219.1:0-4303 GCA_964236395.1 uncultured Rhizobacter sp. | reverse complement strand
TGGAAGGCAAGTCGATCGTGCCGATCGACGAGGCGGTCGCCAAGATCACGGCCTGTGCCGCCGCCCGCGTCGACCCCGACTTCGTCATCAACGCGCGCACCGACGCGCTGGCCGTGGGCGGCATCGACGAGGTGATCCGTCGCGGCAACGCCTACATGCAGGCCGGGGCGACGATGATCTTTATCGACGGCATGACCGACAAGGCGCTCGCCCGGCAGGCGGTGCAAGGCATCCGGGGCCCGGTCGCGATCAACGTCGTCGAGGGCGGCAAGTCGCCGGGCCAGTTCACCTTCGCCGAGATGCAGGCGATGGGGCTGGCGCGCGTCAGCCTGCCCGGAACGCTGGTGCTCGCTGCCATCCAGGGCATGCGCGATGCGATCGCCGCCGTCAAGGCCAACGGCTATGCCGGCGGGCCGGGCGCGCGCCTCGCCGATTTCGGCGAGGTCCGGCAGCTGACCGGCTTCACCGAGGTCTTCCGGCTCGAAAAGGAGTACCTCTCGACCCTGAACGAATCGACGACGAGGTAACGCCCATGCCTGCCCAGCCGCGCAACATCATCGAGAAGATCTGGGACCAGCACGTCGTCGCCGAGCTCGGCGAGGACGACTCGCTGCTGTACATCGACCGCATCCTGCTGCACGAGCGGTCGGGTCCGAGCCTGTTCGCCGGCCTGCAGCAAAGCGGCCGGGCGGTGGCTCACCCCGACCTCTCCTACGGGACGATGGATCACATCATCGACACCGTGCCGGGCCGCGGCGACGAGACGATGATGAAGGGCGGCAAGAAATTCATCGAGGAGTTTCGCGCCGGCTCGACCCAGGCCGGCATCCGCCTCTTCGACATCGGCGATGCGCGCCAGGGCATCACCCACGTCATCTCGCCCGAGCAGGGCATCGCCCTGCCGGGGTCGACGCTGGTGTGCTGCGACAGCCACACCTGCACCATCGGCGGGCTCGGGGCGCTGGCGTGGGGAATCGGCAGCAGCGAGGGCGAGCACGCGCTGGCCACGCAGACCCTGGCGCGGGCGCGGCCGAAGACCATGCGCATCGAGTTCAGCGGCCGGCCGGGTCCCGGCGTCGCCGCCAAGGACCTGGTCCTGGCGCTGCTCGCAAAATTCAGCGCCACGGGCGGCGCCGGCCACGCCATCGAGTTCACGGGGCAGGCCATCCGCGACCTCGGCGTCGAAGGCCGGCTCACGCTGTGCAACATGGCGGTCGAGTTCGGCGCCTGGACCGGCCTGGTGGCAGCGGACGACACCACCTTCGAATGGCTGAAGGGCCGCACCTTCGCGCCGGCGGGCGCGCAATGGGATGCCGCCGTGGCGCACTGGCGCGCCCTGGCCAGCGACGACGGCGCGCACTGGGACCGGCGCCTCGATCTCGACTGCGACGGCCTCGCGCCGCAGGTGACATGGGGAACGAACCCGGGCCAGGTCTGCGCCATCGACGGCGTCGTTCCCGCCCTGGCCGGCGCCGACTTCGAGCGCGCCCTGGCCTACATGGACCTGGCCGCCGGCCAGCCCCTGCTCGGTGCGCCGGTCGATGCCGCCTTCCTCGGCTCGTGCACGAACAGCCGCCTGCCCGACCTGCGCGCCGCCGCCCAGGTCGTCCGCGGCCGCCGGGTGGCGCCGGGGGTCAAGGCGCTGGTCGTGCCCGGCTCGACCGAAGTCAAGCGTCTGGCCGAGGCCGAGGGTCTCGACCGGGTCTTCGTCGAGGCCGGATTCGAGTGGCGCGAAAGCGGCTGCTCGTTGTGCTTCTACGCCGGCGGCGACAACTTCGACCAGCCCGGCAAGCGGGCGCGGCGCGTCATCACGAGCACCAATCGCAACTTCGAGGCGCGCCAGGGGCCCGGCGTGCGCTCGCACCTGGCCAGCCCGGCGACGGTGGCGGCGTCGGCGATCGCCGGCTGCATCGCCGACCCGCGCCCCTTCCTCAACTGAAGAGCCGGCCATGGAACAGTTCGTCAGGGTCAGCGGCATCGCCGCCCCGCTCATGCGCGCCAACATCGACACCGACCTGCTCATTCCCTCGAAGGAGATGACCGGCACCGGCAAGGAGGGCTACGGCGAGAAGCTGCTCGCCCCGTGGCGCTACCTGACGCCGGCCGAGGCCGAGCGACAGCAGGACGTGCTGCTCGACGACCCGCGTGTCGACGCCGGCCTGCAGCGGCTCGAGAACCCGGACTTCGTTCTCAACAAGGCACCGTTCCGCAAGGCGGTGATCCTGATTGCCGGCGAGAACTTCGGCAGCGGCTCGTCGCGCGAGATGGCGGTCTGGGCGCTGCGCCAGTTCGGCTTTCGCTGCGTGATCGCGCCGTCGTTCGGCGCCATCTTCCGCAACAACTGCTATCGCAACGGCGTGCTGCCGGTGCTGCTGCCGGCCGCCGAAGTCCAGAGGCTCGCCGACGAGGCCGAGGACGGCCGCCTCGTGCTCACGGTCGATCTGGCCGAGTGCCGCATCGTCCGGCCCGACGGCAGCGCGGTGCCCTTCAGCGTGCCGCCGAACGACCGCAACATGCTGCTCGAGGGGCTCGATGCCATCGGCGTGACGCTGAAGCGCCAGCCCGAGATCCAGGCCTTCGAAGACGCGGACCGCGTCGCCCGCCCCTGGATCTGGGCCACGTCGCAGCGCCCGCCTACGCAGACACCAGGAGACTGACCATGGGCCCTTCGCTGCTGATCGACCGCACCCCTTCGGCCTATGCCTATCCCTTGCTGATCAAGCAGCTGCTGCATGCGCCGCTGGCCACCTCGCCCGGCAAGGAAATCGTCTATCGCGACCGGGTGCGCCACGACTACCGCGCCCTGCGGCGCCGGATCGGCCAGCTGGCGAGTGCCCTGCAGTCGCTGGGAGTGGCGCCGGGCGATGCCGTGGCGATGATGGACTGGGACAGCCACCGCTACCTCGAAAGCTATTTCGCGGTGCCGATGATGGGGGCCGTTCTGTTCACCGTGAATGTCCGCCTGTCGCCCGAGCAGATCGTCTACACGCTGAACCATTCCGATGCCAAGGCCGTCCTCGTCAACGCGGAGTTCCTGCCCTTGCTGGAAACGATCCGCAGCCAGCTCACCGGGGCCGACCGCTTCATCCTGATCGACGACGCCGGAGTCACCAAGCTGCCGGCAGGGTTCGCCGGCGAGTACGAGAGCCTGCTCGCGGCGGCATCGCCCGACTTCGAATTCCAGGACTTCGACGAGAACACGCGGGCGACCACGTTCTACACGACCGGAACGACCGGGCTGCCGAAGGGCGTGTACTTCAGCCACCGCCAGATCGTCCTGCACACGCTGGCCACGACGGTCGCCCTGGCCAGCCCGCAGGTGCAGGGCCGCGTCCACCGCGACGACGTCTACATGCCGATCACGCCGATGTTCCACGTGCACGCCTGGGGCCTGCCCTACGTGGCGACCGCGCTCGGGCTGAAGCAGGTCTATCCCGGCCGCTACGTGCCGGACGAGCTGCTCCGGCTCATCGAGCGGGAGAAGGCGACCTTCACGCACTGCGTGCCGACGATCCTGCACATGATGCTGACGAGTGCGGCCGGAAAAGACGTCGACCTGCGCGGCGTGAAGATGGTCATCGGCGGCTCGGCGCTGTCGAAGGGGCTGGCAGCAGCGGCGCTCGAGCGCGGCATCGACATCTTCACCGGCTACGGCATGTCCGAGACCTGCCCGGTGATGACGCTGGCCCAGGTGCCGACGGCCATCCTCGGCGATCCGGCGCGCGAGCTCGAGGCCCGCACGAAGACGGGTTCGCCGATCCCCCTCGTCGATCTGCGCATCGTCGACGAATCGATGCGCGATGTGGCCCACGACGGCAAGACGCCGGGCGAGGTCGTGGCCCGTGCGCCGTGGCTGACGCAGGGCTACTTCAAGAACCCCGAGGCTTCGGAGACGCTCTGGCAAGGCGGCTACCTGCACACCAACGACATCGGCGTCATCGACACCCGGGGCGACCTGCAGATCACCGACCGCATCAAGGACGTGATCAAGACGGGCGGCGAGTGGATCTCCTCGCTCGAGCTCGAAGACGTGATCTCCAGGCATCCGGCGGTCAGCGAGGTCGCCGTGATCGGCGTCAAGGACGCCCGCTGGGGCGAGCGGCCGCTGGCCCTCATCGTGCTCAAGAGCGGGCAGGCGGCCGACAAGGCAGCGATCCAGAGCCATGTGAGCGACTACGCCAAGCGGGGTGAAATCTCCAAGTTCGCCGTCCCGGATCAGATCCTCTTCGTCGACACGATCGACAAGACCAGCATCGGCAAGATGAACAAGAAGCTGCTGCGCGAGAAGTACGCCAGTGCGTAG
>CAXSEJ010000218.1:0-4311 GCA_964236395.1 uncultured Rhizobacter sp. | reverse complement strand
GCACGCTCTCGACGATGTTCGCGGCCGGCGTGCCGCTCGTCGAGGCGCTCGATTCCGTCGGCGGTGCGTCGGGCAACGCGGTGTTCGCCGAAGCCACCGAGAAGATCCAGAAAGACGTCTCGACCGGCTCGGCGCTGACCACCTCGATGCAGGCCACCGGCGTGTTCCCGGTGATGGTGCTGCAGATGTGCGCCATCGGCGAGGAATCGGGTTCGCTCGACGCCATGCTGGGCAAGGCCGCGGAGTTCTACGAAGACGAGGTCGACGAGGCGGTCAAGGGCCTGTCGAGCCTGATGGAGCCGTTCATCATCGTCATCCTGGGCGTGTTGATCGGCGGCATCGTGGTGTCGATGTACCTGCCGATCTTCAAGCTGGGCCAGGTGGTCTGAAGGGTGAGCCGCCACGCTCGCTTCGTTCGCTGCCTCCCCTGGGGGACGTCGGCCGCCTCGAGGCGGCCCGGCGGCAACTGAGGCAATGCCTCCGCTCGAACTCTTCTTCTCGCCGTTCGTCCTCGCCCTCTTCGGGCTTTGCATCGGCAGCTTTCTGAACGTCGTCATTTACCGCCTCCCGCTGATGCTGGAGCGCGGCTGGAAGCAGGAGAGCGCCGAGCTGCTCGGCATCGCCCACGACGACACGGCGCCGGCCGTCACGCTGGCCACGCCGCGCTCGCGCTGCCCGTCGTGCGGGCATGCCATCACCTGGTACGAGAACATTCCGGTGGCGAGCTGGCTGTGGCTGCGCGGCCGCTGCACGGCCTGCAAGACACGCATTTCGCCACGCTATCCGCTCGTCGAGATTGCCACCGGCGCGCTCTTCGCCCTCGTCGGCTGGCGCTTCGGCGCCGAGCCTGTCGCCTTGCTCTGGTGCGGCTTCTGCGCCGTGCTCGTCGCGCTCTCGGGCATCGACTGGGACACGACGCTGCTGCCCGACAACATGACCTTGCCGCTGCTCTGGGCCGGTCTCGTCGCCAGCCTGCTCGGCTGGACGATCCCGCTGCCGGAGTCCCTCTGGGGCGCGGTCGTCGGCTACCTGTCGCTCTGGTCGGTCTATTGGCTCTTCAAGCTCACCACCGGCAAGGAAGGCATGGGCTTCGGCGACTTCAAGCTGCTTGCCGCGCTCGGCGCCTGGCTCGGCTGGAAGATGATCCTGCCGATCGTGCTCGGCGCCTCCGTGATCGGTGCGCTCGTCGGCATCGCGATGAAGATGGCGTCGGCGCTGCGCGAAGGCCGGTATGTGCCCTTCGGTCCGTTCCTCGCCGGTGCCGGCCTCGCCGTGATGTTCGCCGGCCAGCAGCGCGTGCTCGGCTGGCTCGGCTGGCTGTAAGCGGGCGGCCCGCGTTGAACGCTACGCTGCCTCTGCGAATCGGCCTGACGGGTGGCATCGGCAGCGGCAAGAGCACCGTGGCAAACGCGCTCGTCGAACTTGGCGCGACATTGATCGACACGGATCTCCTGGCTCGCCAGCTCACCCTGCCTGGCGGCGCGGCGATCGACGAACTGCGTCGCGAATTCGGCACCGCGGCCATCGCCGCCGACGGCAGCCTCGACCGCGCACGCATGCGCCAGATGGCCTTCGCCGACACCGGTGCAAGGCACCGTCTCGAGGCCATCCTGCACCCGCTGATCGGCGTCGAGGTCGAGCGCCGCACCGGCGCCGCCATCGCGGCGCCGGCAATCGTCTTCGACGTGCCGCTGCTCGTCGAGTCGGGCCGCTGGCGCGCCCGCGTCGACTGTGTCTGGGTCGTCGACTGTGCCGAGCAGACGCAGGTCGAGCGCGTGGTGCTGCGGTCGGGCTGGAGCGAGGCGGCGGTTTGCGCCGTGCTGGCGCAGCAGGCCACTCGCCCGCAGCGGCGGGCCGCGGCCGATGCCGTGATCCACAACGACGGCATCACGCCCGCGCAGCTGCACGCGGCGACAGAAAGCCTCTGGGGCAGCGCGCTCGTTGCGCGGGCTTGACGACGCAGCCTCCGCGGCACTGAAACGCTATGGAACAATCGATGCGGCTCGCGGCGCATCGTCGCAAGCCGCCCGCTGCCTCGCCTGCCCCGCCTTGATCCTGTACGAGTACCCGTTCAACGAGAGCGTGCGCACGATGCTCCGTCTGGAGCACCTGTTCGACCGGCTTGGCCAGCTGATCGAGCGTGCTGCACCGGTCGACCACCACCACGCCCTCGCGACGATCTTCGAGATCATGGACGTCGGCTCGCGCGCCGACCTGAAGTCGGACTTGTTGAAGGAGCTCGAGAAGCACCGCCAGCACCTGGCCACCTACCGCGGCAACCCGTCGATTTCGGAGAGCGCGCTCGACGAGACGGTCGAGCGGCTCGATGGCGCGCATGGCCGCCTGAACCAGGTCACGGGCAAGATCGGCGCGACGCTCACCACGAACGAGTGGCTCATGAGCCTTCGTAGCCGGATCAGCATTCCCGGCGGTACGTGCGAGTTCGACCTGCCTGCCTACTACGCGTGGCAGCAGTTCGACCCGACACGGCGCCGCACCGACCTGCTGCAATGGCTGGCGCCGCTCGAGCCGTATGCCGAGGCCTTGCAGGTGCTGCTCGGTCTGGTGCGCGATTCTGGCCGGCCGCACAAGGTGACGGCCCCCGGCGGCCAGTATTCGCAGAGCCTGACGGCAGGCCGGGTCTACCTGCTGATGCGCGTGCGCCTGCAGGCGGACAGCGAGTTGGTGCCCGAGATCAGCGGCCACCGCCTGATGGTGATGGTGCGCCTCATGCGCCAGGAGACGGATGGGCGGCTGAGACCCAGCCACGACGACGCCAGCTTCGAGCTGACGTTGTGCGCCTGAGTCGGGCGAAGCGCATCAGGCGATGAGCCGGAGCGAAAGCCACGCGCGCGGCGAGCGCGTCATCCGCTGCCCGATCTGCGGCGGCGACAGTGTCTACGCTGAATCGAATCCGAACCGTCCTTTTTGCAGCGAGCGGTGCCGGGGCGTCGATTTGGGCACCTGGGCTTTCGGCGGCTACCGGGTCGCGGCACCGGCCGAGGAGGACATCGACCCGCCGGAGTGACTGCCGAACGGCTCGGGGCTTGTTCATGCCACTCCGCCGGCGCGGTTCGTGCCGCCCGCCAGCCACGCCGTGGCAAAAGCCGCCAGGTCGTCGTGCAGCGAGTGCACGAGGGCCATCTCCTCGCCGACGTTCGGGCTGCCGTTCGAGCCGCGCAGAACCAGCGCGCGGTGCACGCCGGCAGGGATGCCGCGAAAGTACGGCAGGTAATCGTCGACGAAGGCGACCGGCCGGAGCACGGCAATGGCCTCCGCCTTGGGGCTGAGCTCTCCTGCCGCGTTGCCGGTGGCGATGACGCGGTCGATCGGAAAGCCGTGCTGGCGCAAGTTGCGCAGGCGTGCCGCCTCGAACTGGGCATCCAGCGCCGACACGCAGACCAGTTCGTAGTCGGCGGCGTGCAGCCGCTGGCACGCTTCGACGGCGCCGGCCAGCGCCGGGACGCTGGCCCAGAAGGTCTCGTCGAAGTGGCTGCGAAAGCGCGCCCGGCCGGCATCGTCGAGGCGCTCGACGTGCCAGCGGTCCATCGGCCAGTAGGCGTTCGGATCCCGCTCGGCGAGCGACCGCCCGAACGCCCGTTGCCAGACGGTGGCGTAGCCCAAGTTCAGGTCGAGCAGCACGCCGTCCGCGTCGAGGGCGATGATGTCCCGGGTCATGGCACGACTGTAGCGGCCGCTCTTGAAAGAGCCGGGGCGGTGCCTATAATGCTTGCTAGCACTCGAATCCGTTGAGTGCTAACAGTTTGCGACGCCGGCCGGCTCTGCCCGCGCCGGTTGCCCAGCAAGCAGCTCAAAATCACATCAAGGAGATGCCATGAAACTTCGTCCGTTGGCCGATCGCGTGATCGTCAAGCGCGTGGAGCAGGAAACCAAGACCGCTTCCGGAATCGTCATTCCCGACAACGCAGCCGAAAAGCCCGATCAGGGTGAAGTGCTGTCGGTGGGGCCCGGCAAGCGCAACGAACGCGGCGACATCGTCGCCATGAACGTCAAGTCCGGCGACCGGGTCCTGTTCGGCAAGTACAGCGGCCAGACCGTCAAGGTCGACGGCGACGAGCTGCTGGTGATGCGCGAGGAAGACCTCTTCGCCGTGGTCGAGAAGTAAGCAAGGAGAACTCAAATGGCAGCAAAAGACGTTTCATTCGGCGGCGACGCCCGCGCGCGCATGGTCGAGGGCGTGAACATCCTGGCCAACGCGGTCAAGGTCACGCTCGGCCCCAAGGGCCGCAACGTGGTGCTCGAGCGCTCGTTCGGCGGCCCGACGGTCACCAAGGACGGTGTCTCGGTCGC
>CAXSEJ010000217.1:0-4369 GCA_964236395.1 uncultured Rhizobacter sp. | reverse complement strand
CGAACATCAAGGTGATGCTCAACACCGACTACCGCGAGGTCGCCGACCTGCTGCCGTGGAAGCGCATGGTCTACACCGGCCCGATCGACGCCTTCTTCAACTACCGTCACGGCAAGCTGCCCTACCGCAGCCTCGAGTTCCGCCACGTCACCCATCATCAGGAGCAGTTCCAGGCCGTCGGCACGGTCAACTATCCGAACGACTACGGCTACACGCGGATCAGCGAGTTCAAGCACATCACCGGTCAGAAGCACGCGAGCACGTCGATCGTCTACGAGTACCCGTGCGCCGATGGCGACCCGTACTACCCGGTGCCGCGCCCCGAAAACACGGCGCTCTACAAGCTGTACGAGGCCGAGGCGGAGCAGATGGACAACGTCACCTTCGTGGGCCGGCTCGCCACCTACAAGTACTACAACATGGACCAGGTGGTCGGACAGGCGCTGGCTGCCTTCAGGCGGATCGAGAAGGCGGCGCTGGCCGGCGCTGCCCAACCGGTGATCAAGGGACCGACGAGCGTCACCGTGGAGCGCGCGCTGCTGTAGCCCGCGGGCCCCGTTCGGCACAATCGGCGCGTGCTTGCCCACGCGCCTGGCGTTGCCCACCTTCCGCTCCACGTCGTCGACACGACGATGTTCTGGAGCCCGACCGGGGGCGGCGTGCGGCGCTATCTTCTCGCCAAGCACGCCTGGTGGTCGGGCCAGCCGGGCTGGCGTCACACGATTGCCGTGCCTGGCGCGGCCGGCTCGGCGTTCGACGTGTCGACGCTGCCGTCGCTGCCCCTCCCCGGCAGCGGCGGCTATCGGCTGCCGCTGCGCCGTGGCGCCGTCGCTCGCGTGCTGATCGATCTGGCACCGACCCTGATCGAGGCCGGCGATCCTTACCGCGTCGCCTGGGGCGCGCTCGATGCCGCCCAGGCCCTGGGTGTGCCGTCGGTCGCGTACTGCCACTCGAACCTCCTGCGGATGGCCCGGCTCGCGGGCGGGCGCGCGTTCGGCGCCGCCGCCGCTGCGTCGGCTCGGCGGTACATGCGGCACCTCTACGCCAATTTCGACCTGGTACTCGCCCCCAGCCGCGACATGACCCGCCAGCTGCGTGACGCCGGCATCGGCAGCGCCGGCTGCCAGCCGCTCGGCGTCGACAGCACGGTGTTCGCGCCGAGCCGGTCCGACCCGTCGTGGCGGCAACGGCATGGTTTCGACGCTTCGACGCGCGTGCTCGTCTACGTCGGCCGCTTTGCGCCCGAAAAGCACCTCGACGTGCTCGTCGACGCGGTGCGACGCCTCGGCGCGCCTTACGTGCTCGTCGTCGTCGGTGCCGGGCCGACCCCGCCTGCGGCGCACCCGCGCGTGCGCGTGCTGCCTTTCGTCGCCAAGGTCGAGGAGCTCGCCACCGTGCTGGCCAGCGCCGACGCCTTCGTGCACGCCGGCGACCAGGAGACCTTCGGCCTGTCGGTGCTCGAAGCGATGGCCTGCGGCACTCCGGCCGTCGTGCGGCATGCCGCGGGCCTCGCCGAGCTCGTCGAGTCGGGGGCCGGCGTCGGCGTGGCGTCGGGGACCGGCGCGGCCTTCGCCGAGGCGATCGAGGCACTGTTCGCCGGCGACTCCGCCGCACTGTCGCGCGCGGCACGACAGCGCGGCGTCGCCGGCGACTGGCAACGCGTCCTGCCCGCATTGCGCGGCCACTACGCCCGCCTGCTCGGCCTCGACGCCGACGGCGCCGCGTCGGCCGGCGAATCCAGCGCGGCTTCACCCGGTTCCGTGGCCGCCGGCGAGGCCGTGACGTGAGCGAGCGCAGCCTCTGCATCGTGCTGCACGACGCTGCGGGTTCGACCCGACCCGCCTGCATGCGCACCCTGGCGGCCGTTCGCGAGGTCGCCGGCGACGCGCCGGTGACCTTGCTGGCCGTGCCGCAGTACCACGGCGAAGCGCCTGCGCCGGAGTTCGATGCGTGGCTCGGCGAACGCGTGCGTCGGGGCGACGAGCTGGCCTTGCACGGCCTCACCCACCGCGACGAGAGCGCGCCGAAAGGCGCCGTCGACACGCTGCGCCGGCGCCATTACACCCGCAGCGAAGGCGAGTTTTGGCCGCTGTCGCCGGAAGAGGCCGGCGCCCGCATGGACGTCGGCATCGCCTGGTTCGCGCGCCACCGCTGGCCGCTTGCCGGCTTCGTCGCGCCCGCATGGCTCATGGGCGCAGGCGCGTGGTCAGCGATCGCCGCCCGGCCGTTCGAGTACACCGCCACCTTGCGCCAGCTGGTCCACCTGCCGCAACGGCAGGCGCTCGCCAGCCAGAGCGTCGTCTACAGCACCTCGAGCGGCTGGCGCCGGCTCGGCTCGCTGGCCTGGAACGCGGCGGTGGCGCGGTTCGAGCGGGGCAATTCGGTGCTCCGGCTCGAACTGCATCCGCGCGACGCCGATTTCAACGCCGTCCGCCGCTCCTGGCAGAAGATTCTCGAGCGCGCACTGCGCGACCGCACGCCGGCGACGGTGGCCGAGTTCATGCGCCGCACCCGGCCTGCCGGCGCGGCGGACGCGAGCGCGCCCAACACCTGGCCGACGACTAGAGCAGATTGAAGCTGACGATGGCGGTCACTGCGCCGATGAGCGCGCCGACGAACACGTCGCTCGGGTAATGCAGGCCGAGCACCACGCGCGAGACGGCGACCAGAAGCGTGAAGGGCCAGACGAACAGCCCCAGCATCGGGTAGTACGCGGTGAGGATGGCGCTGAAGGCCACCGAGTGGAGCGTGTGGCCGCTCGGAAAGCTGTACTCGTCGAGCGATCGGGCGCACTCCCGAATGCCCGGGCAGGTACGAAACGGCCGTGGCCGGGCGATCCAGCGCTTGACGATCTTGTAGACGACGAGATCGACCACGCCGACGCCGATCATTCGCACCGCAACCGACGGCCCGTCGACGCCGCCGGCCCAGGGCAGGCAGGCGACGATGGCGTACCAGAGCCAGCCATCGCCGACGCGGCTGACGACACCAAGGCTGCGCACCACCCAATCGCGGGTCGCGGCGCCGTGGGCCCAGAGCGCAAGCGCCTGTTCCCGGGCCAGCCAGGCGGCGCGTTCGCGCGCCAGCCGGCCCAGCCGAGCCGGGTCGGGCCAGGCCGGCGGGCCCTCAGGCCACGACGGCAACTCGCCGGGCGGGCGTTTCGAGTGCATGGGCAGTGTCGGCGAGGCGGGCTTCGAAGCGCGCCAGCACGTCGGGCCAGGTGGCGCGGCGGGCGGCGGCGAGTGCGGCCCCGCGCATGGCTGGCAACGCATCGGGACGTTGCACGACGTCGGTCACGGCGGCGATGAAGGCGGCCCCGTCGCCGGGCACGACCAGACGGCCGCTGCGGCCGTCTTCGACGTGCTCGGCGGCGGCCGCCGCGTCGAACGAGACGACCGGCAGGCCGGACGCGAGCGCTTCCATGACGACGTTACCGAAGGTGTCGGAGAGGCTCGGGAACGCGAAGACGTCGGCCGACGCATAGTGCGCCGCCAGCTCGTCGCCGCGCTGCACGCCGACGAAGCGCGCCGCCGGGTGCGCCGCCTCGAGCGACTTGCGTGCCGGGCCATCGCCGACGACGACCATCTTCGTGCCCGGCCGCACGGCGCGGGCCTGCTCGAAGGCGCGCAAGGCCAGGCCGACGTTCTTCTCCGCGGCGACGCGACCGACCGCCAGCATCACCACGTCGCTATCGCGTGCCTGCCACGCGGCACGGAGCGGCGCACTGCGCTTGGCCGGCGAAAAGCGCTCGGCATCGACGCCCCGGCCGACGACCGTGAGGTTGTGGAACCCGGCCTCGCCGAGCTCGCGCCCGGCAGCGCGCGTCGGCACGAAGGTGCGGTCGGTCAGGTTGTGGAAACGCCGCAGCAGCGAAAGCGCCGGCGAAGCCAGGGCGCCCAGGCCGTAGTAGCGGCTGTACTGGTGGAAGTTGGTCCGAAAATCGGACGTCGTCGCAATGCCGAGCCGGCCGGCGGCAGCGAGCCCCGCCCAGGCGAGGGGCCCCGGCGTGGCGACGTGCACCACCTGCGGCCGCGTGCGCTGCCAGCGCCGCACCAGCGGCGCGATGCGCGAGAGGCCGAAGCGCATCTCACGGTACATGGGGATCGGGCAACCGGCCGTGCGCAATTCGTCGTCGGCATCCAGACGCGACTCGCCCGGCTGGCGCGGGCGGATCAGCTCGACGCCATGGCCGCGCGAGCGCAGGTAACGCACCGTGCGCTCCACCGTGAGCGAGACGCCGTTCAGCTCCGGCGGATAGGTTTCCGTCACGTAGGCGATGTGCAGCGGGCATGGAGAGTCCATCGGTGCATTCTGGCAAGCGGGATGCCGAAAACTGTAGGACGTGGCCGCAGCGGCCGGAGTATTTGCC
>CAXSEJ010000216.1:0-4372 GCA_964236395.1 uncultured Rhizobacter sp. | reverse complement strand
CGACGAAGTCGGAGCCGGAGATCGAGAAGAACGGCACCTTGGCCTCGCCGGCGATGGCCTTGGCGAGCAGCGTCTTGCCGGTGCCCGGAGGGCCGACCAGCAGCACGCCGCGCGGAATGCGGCCGCCGAGCTTCTGGAACTTCTGCGGGTCCTTCAGGAAGTCGACCAGTTCCTTGACTTCTTCCTTGGCCTCGTCGCAGCCGGCGACATCGGCGAAGGTGGTCGTGTTGTTGGCCTCGTCGAGCATGCGCGCCTTCGACTTGCCGAAGCTGAAGGCACCGCCCTTGCCGCCGCCCTGCATCTGGCGCATGAAGTAGATCCAGACGCCGATGAGCAGCAGGATCGGGCCCCAGGACGCGAGGATGGAAAGCAGGAACGACGGCTCTTCGCGCGCCTTGACGTCGAACTTGACGCCGTTGTTGATCAGGTCACCGACCAGGCCGCGGTCGAGGTAGGTCGCGGTGGTGCGGAGTTCCTTGTCGTCGGTGGTCTTGGCGCGGATCTCGGTCGAGCCGCCCGGACCCTCCTGCAGCGTGACGCTGCGCACGCGCTTGCCGCGAACTTCGTCGAGGAAGTCGGAATAGCCGATTGCACCCGTCTGCGCGCCCGTCCGCTCGAACTGCTTGAAGACGGTGAAGAGCACCAGCGCGATCACGAGCCAGACCGCGACCTTGGAAAACCATTGATTGTTCACCGCGACTCCATTTCTAGGACAGGCGACACCCCGGCGAAAGCCGGCATCGACCCACGGCATGTGCGGTCGATTTTAGTCCACGCAAGCCTGGCGCCGGTCCGCCAATATCCCCTCGATATCCGGGCTACGCGTGACTATCGTCGCCGGATGCACGCCTCTTCACACCGATGCCGACCAGGAACGACTCGGACGACTTGGCCCGCGACGCCTTGGGCTTGATCGGCCTGACCGTCCGGAAGGCGGCCTTGAACAGCTCCACCAGCTGGCTGTAGCCGCTGCCATGGAACACCTTGCAGACAAGTGCGCCGTCCGGCCGCAGGTGGCGGACCGAGAACGCGATCGCGAGCTCGACGAGGTCGGCCATGCGGGCGGCGTCGGCCAAGGCGATGCCCGACAGGTTCGGCGCCATGTCGGAGAGCACCACATCGACGGGACGATCGCCGAGCCGGCGCTCCAGCGCCTCGAGCACCGCCGCCTCACGGAAGTCGCCGGAGACGAAGTCGACGCCGTCGATCGGCTCGAACGGCAGCAGGTCGAGCGCCAGGATGGTGCCTTGCACCGGCCCGGCGGCGGCGGTCGGGTCGGCGCCTGCCGTCCGGCCGAACTTGCGGCGCACGTACTGGCTCCAGGCGCCCGGCACAGCACCGAGGTCGACGATCGTCTGCCCGGGACGCAGCAGGTGGAGCTGCTCGTCGATCTCCTTGAGCTTGTAGGCGGCGCGGGCCCGATAGCCGTCGCGCTGCGCCTGCTTGACGTACGGGTCGGTGAGGTGGTCGTGCAGCCACGCCTTGTTGAGCTTCCTGCCTTTGCCTGCACCCATCCGGCGCCGATAATAGGCCGGTGACTGCCATCCATCTGAGCCCGACCGAGCGCAAGGCCAGGCGCGCCGAAGCCCATCATCTCGACCCCGTCGTGGCCATCGGCGCAGACGGTGCCACCGAGGCCGTGCGGCGCGAGATCGACGCCGCCCTCGCTGCTCACGGGCTCATCAAGATCCGCGTCTTCGCCGACGACCGCGCCGGCCGCGAGGCACTCTTCGCGGAGCTCAGCAGCTCGCTCGGCGCCGCGCCCGTGCAGCACATCGGCAAGCTCCTGGTTCTGTGGCGACCGCCTGTCGACAAGGAAAAGGTCGACAAGGAAGGCCGCATGCCAGGGCCGAAGGTCGTCAAGGTGCTGAAGTTCTCGAAGAGCGGCAACCACCGGCCGCAGGTGAAGAAGGTGACGGTGCTCGGCAACATGCGCCTGGCGGCCGGCGGCACGCTGAAGCGGGCGCGCAAGCGGCCGACGAGCGTCAAGAAGTCGGCGCAGCAACCGTAGCGGCCCGGCCCGTCAGTCGCCAGGCCAGCGCGGCAGTGGCCGTGAACTTGACGATGAAGAAGGCCAGCGCCAGGCCGTGCAGCACGGCGAACGACGGCGCGGGGCTACCTCCGCGCGCTGACTGCATCAGCGGTTGAACGCCGAAGTGACCGGCGACAACGCAGAACAGCGCGGCGAGCGCGAGCAGCATGTCGGTGCTGAAGCGCGAGCCCCGGCCGAGCTCGGCATCGAGTCGGGCGCGCTGCATCGTCACCATGAAGAGCAGCAGGCCGAGCACGAGTCCGGCGTAGGCGTCGGCGGCGAACAGTCGGGCCACGAAGCGGCCGGCGTCGGGCCGCGACAGGAGCTCGAAAGCAAGCGGTGCGGCGAGCAGACCGACGGCGGCCATCGACCCGGCCCAGGCCGCCGCGACGACTGCGGCCAGGCGTCCCAGCGCACCGCTATTCGTACCGCACCGCCCCGATCTCGTAGCTCTTCACGCCGCCCGGCGCCTGCACCTCGGCGATGTCACCGGCAAGCTTGCCGATCAGCGCACGGGCGATCGGCGAGCTGATCGAGATCAGACCCTGCTTCAGGTCGGCCTCGTCGTCGCCAACGATCTGGTAGGTGACCTTGACGCCCGTGTCTTCGTCTTCGAGGTCGACGGTCGAGCCGAAAACGACCCGGCCTTCGGCATTCACCGCCTTCGGATCGATGATCTGCGCGGCGGCCAGCTTGCTCTCGATCTCCAGAATGCGCCCTTCGATGAAGCCTTGCTTGTCCTTGGCGGCCTCGTACTCGGCGTTCTCGGACAGGTCGCCCTGAGCGCGGGCCTCGGAGATCGCCTGGATGACGGCGTGGCGCTCCACCGTCTTCAGCCGGTGCAGCTCGTCTTTCAGCAGTTCGGCGCCGCGCTGCGTCAGCGGGATGGTGGTCATGGACAGTGTTCCTCGGTTCAGTGCAGCTGGGCGTGAAGTTCCTGCAACGAGCAGACGCCGAGGTCGTCGCGGTGCTTCATGCCCTCGACCGCTGCCTCGCAGCCGGCCATGCTCGTGTAGTAGGTGATCCGGTGCGCGAGCGACGCCTGCCGGATGTGACGTGAATCGGCAATCGCCGTGCGCGTTTCGTCGACCGTGGTGAAGACGAGCTGGATCTCGCCGCCCTTCAACATGTCGACGATGTGCGGCCGGCCGTCCTTCACCTTGTTGACGGCGCGCACCGGTATGCCGGCTTCGGCGATCGCCGCCGCCGTGCCGCGGGTGGCAACGAGGGCGAAGCCGAGCGCGTGCAGGTCGCGGGCGACGACGACGGCGCGCGCCTTGTCGCCGTTCTTGACCGTGATGCAGACGGTGCCCTTCGTCGGCAGTCGAGAGCCGGCGCCGAGCTGGCTCTTCAGCATCGCCTCGCCGAAGCTGCGGCCGCTGCCCATCACCTCGCCGGTCGAGCGCATCTCCGGGCCGAGCACCGTGTCGACGCCGGGGAACTTGTTGAACGGGAACACCGCGTCCTTGACCGAGCAGTACGGCGGCACGACTTCGCCGTGCACGCCCGCCTGGGCGCTCAGCTTCTGGCCGACCATGCAGCGGGCGGCGATCTTGGCGAGCGGCTCGCCGGTGGCCTTGGAGACGAACGGCACCGTGCGCGACGCACGCGGATTCACCTCGAGCACGTAGACGAGCGCAGCGTCGCCGTCGCCCGACACGTCGCCCTGGATCGCGAACTGCACGTTCATCAGGCCGACGACCTTCAGCGCCCTGGCCATCAGCGCCGTCTGCCGACGCAGCTCGTCCTGCAACTTCTTCGGCAAGGAATACGGCGGCAGGGAGCACGCGGAATCGCCGGAGTGGATGCCCGCCTGCTCGACGTGCTCCATGATGCCGCCGATCATCACCTCGCTGCCGTCGGCGATGCAGTCGACGTCGACCTCGATCGCGTCGTCGAGGAAGCGGTCGAGCAGCACCGGCGACTTCTCGCTCACCTTCACCGCCTCGCGCATGTAGCGCTCGAGGTCCTTGTCGCCGTGCACGATTTCCATGGCCCGGCCGCCGAGCACGTAGCTCGGGCGCACGACCAGCGGATAGCCGATCTCCTGGGCCAGCACCAGCGCCTGCTCTTCGGTGCGCGCGGTGCGGTTCGGCGGCTGGCGCAGGCCCAGCTCGACGAGCAGCTTCTGGAAGCGCTCGCGGTCCTCGGCGATGTCGATGGAATCGGGCGTGGTGCCGACGATGGGCACGCCGGCACGCTCGAGCGCCAGGGCCAGCTTCAACGGCGTCTGGCCGCCGTACTGGACGATCACGCCGTGCGGCCGTTCCTTGGCGACGATCTCGAGCACGTCTTCCAGGGTCACCGGCTCGAAGTAGAGCCGGTCGGAGGTGTCGTAGT
>CAXSEJ010000215.1:0-4458 GCA_964236395.1 uncultured Rhizobacter sp. | reverse complement strand
TGTGGTACGCCGTCTCGCCGTGCGAGGTGATGTCGAGACCCTCGCGCTCGTCTTCTTCGGAGACGCGCAGGCCCACCGTCATGTCGACGATCTTGTAGGCGATGAGCGAGACCACGCCCGACCAGACGATGGTGATGACCACCGCCTTGAACTGGATCCAGAGCTGGTCGAGGATGCCGACCGACGACACCGTCGCGGTGACCCAGTCGCCGACCAGGCCGGGGCCACCCAGCGCCTGGTTGTTGAACACGCCCGTCAGCAACGCGCCGACGATGCCGCCGACGCCGTGCACGCCGAACACGTCGAGCGAGTCGTCGGCGCCGAGCATCTTCTTCAGGCCGGTGACGCCCCAGAGGCAGGCGAAGCCGGCGACGAAGCCGATCACCATCGCGCCGAGCAGGCCGACGTTGCCGCAGGCCGGCGTGATCGCCACCAGGCCGGCGACCGCACCGGAGGCCGCACCGAGCATCGACGCCTTGCCCTTGAACAGGCCCTCGCCGATGCACCAGGCCAGCACCGCCGCGGCGGTGGCCGAGAAGGTGTTGATGAAGGCGAGCACGGCGCTGTTGCCGGCCTCGAGCGCCGAGCCGGCGTTGAAGCCGAACCAGCCGACCCACAGCAGGGCGGCGCCGACCATCGTGAGCGTCAGCGAGTGCGGGGTGAACGCCTCGCGACCGTAGCCGATGCGCTTGCCGACCATGTAGGCGCCGACCAGGCCGGCGACGGCGGCGTTGATGTGCACCACCGTGCCGCCGGCGAAGTCGAGCGCGCCCATCTGCCAGATGTAGCCGGCCTTTCCGTTCACCGCGTCGACGACTTCCTTGCCGCTGTACGCGTCCGGGCCCATCCAGAACCAGACCATGTGCGCGATCGGCGCATAGCTGAAGGTGAACCACAGCGCCATGAAGAACAGCACCGCGCCGAACTTCATGCGCTCGGCGAAGGCGCCGACGATCAGGCAGCAGGTGATGGCCGCGAAGGTCGCCTGGAACGCCATGAACAGCAGCTCGGGGATGTAGACGCCCTTGCTGAAGGTCGCTGCCATCGCGAACGTGCCGGCCGCGCTGTCGAACAGGCCTTTCATGAACAGCCGGTCGAAGCCGCCGAAGAAGGCGTTGCCTTCGGTGAAGGCGATGCTGTAGCCGTACAGGCACCAGAGCACGACGATCATCGAGAAGGTGACGAACACCTGCATCAGCACCGACAGCATGTTCTTGCTGCGCACCAGGCCGCCGTAGAACAGCGCCAGTCCGGGGATGGACATCATGATGACGAGCAGCGTGGAGACGAGCATCCACGACACGTCGCCCTTGTTGGCGACGGGCGTCGACGCGGCCGCGGCCGCCACCGATGCCGAGGCAGCCTGGGATGCGGCGGCAGCGACCGGCGCCGCGCTGGCCGGCGCGGCGACGGCCGAGGCCGCGTCGGAAGCGGCCTGGGCGAACGCGGATTCACCGGCGACGAGCGCGAACAGGCTGAAGACGAAAGCGAGAAGGAGTTTGTTCATGGCGTGTTGTTCTTGTCGGTGCTCAGAGCGCGTCTTTGCCGGTCTCGCCGGTGCGAATGCGCACGACCTGCTCCAGCGTCGTCACGAAGATCTTGCCGTCGCCGATCTTGCCGGTGCGCGCAGCCGCTTCGATCGCCTCGATGACCCGGTCGACGATGGCCTCGTCGACCGCAGCTTCGACCTTCACCTTGGGCAGGAAGTCGACGACGTATTCGGCGCCGCGGTAGAGCTCGGTGTGCCCCTTCTGCCGCCCGAACCCCTTCACCTCCGTCACCGTCACGCCCTGCACGCCGATCGCGCTCAGCGCCTCGCGCACTTCATCCAGCTTGAACGGCTTGACGATCGCGGTCACCATCTTCATTGCCCACTCCCGGTAGATACGTTGTCGGGGCGGCGCGAGCGCCGCCCGAATTGGTTCAGAGCGCCTTGCTCAAGGTCAAAATCGCGCGGGTCTTGTTGATGTCGCCGAAATAGCCCTTCTTGTTGGCCCCGACGACGGCCACCGCCACCGACGTGCCGGCACCGGTCATGGCGCTCAGGTCGTAGGTCACGCCGAGCTTGTAGTCGATGTAGTTCGGCAGGTCGGTCGCGTCTTTCAGCTTGCTCGGGAAGCGCGTGTAGCCGAGGTGGGCGTTCAGGGTCAGCTTGTCGACCACCGGGTAATTCGCGGCGAGGTCGAAGTAGCCCGTATTGCGGCCACGCTTGCCGGTCGACGAGCCGAAGCCGAAGTAATCGGGCGACACGGTGTGCGAGTACTTGAACGTTGCGAAGGTGTAGGTGATCGCGCCGTAGATCTCCGTCGTGTCGAAGTGGACGGTCTTGTTCTTCTCCGGGTAGTAGTACTCGAGGATGCCGATGTCGTAGGCCAGCTCCTTGTTGATCTCGCCCTTGAACCCGGCATAGAAGTCCATCTCGATGCTGCCGGCAAAGTTGACGTTCGAGTTCCAGTTGCCGACATAAAAGCCGTTCGCGGCGAAGTCGAAGCCGCCCTGAACCGCCGGCGATACGTACTTCGTGGTGCCCTGGTCCTGGCCGCGGAACTTGTAGTTCGTGGTGAGGTTGATGTTGCCGGTCAGCGCATAGGGCGGCTCGGCCGCGGGTGCTGCCGGGGCGGCGGTCTCGGCCGTGGCAGCGGCCGAAAGCAGGGTCAGCAAGGGCAGCAGGGCGCGGGTCTTCTTCGACATGGTTCTCCTCGGGCGATCGTGATGGACGGCGCTGCGTTCGCAGGTTGCATGCCAAGCGAGGCGACCCGCTCGATGCATGGGCGTGGGCCGTTCACGACTCGCGCCGAAGCATCGAAGCACCAGAAACTCGCGCCGCAAGCTTTAGTGCACCGACCTGGTGCTGGTGGCGCCGAGTGGATGCAGGCTCGACAATCGCCCCCCATGTCGTTCGCCGTCGTCCACAGCCGCGCCCTGCGCGGGCTCGATGCGCCGGCGGTGACGGTCGAAGTCCACCTCGCCAACGGCCTGCCGAGCTTCACGCTGGTCGGCCTCGCCGACACCGAGGTCAAGGAGTCACGCGAACGTGTGCGTGCCGCGCTGCAGACGAGCGGCCTCGAGTTCCCGCACAACAAGCGGGTGATCGTGAACCTGGCGCCGGCCGACCTGCCCAAGGAATCGGGCCGGTTCGATCTGCCCATCGCGCTCGGCATCCTGGCTGCCGGCGGCCACCTCGACATTGCCAGGCTCGACGGCTTCGAGTTCGCCGGCGAGCTCTCCCTCGGTGGCGAGCTGCGCCCGGTGCACGGCGCGCTGGCACTGGCACTGGCGCTGCGCGGTGCCGGATCGACGTCGCCACGGCGCACGCTCGTGCTGCCGCAGGCGAGCGCCGACGAGTCGGCGCTGGTCGGCGGCCTGGCGGTGCGCGGCGCGCGCCATCTGCTCGACGTCGTGCGCGCGCTGCTGCCCGGGCCCGAAAGCGACGACAGCGGCCTGTTGCCACCGCGCCCGGTCGTGCGCCAGCCGCTGCCGCCCGGCCCCGACCTGTCCGACGTCAAGGGCCAGGCCGGCGCCAAGCGGGCGCTCGAGATCGCCGCTGCAGGGCAGCTGAGCCTGCTCATGGTCGGTCCTCCGGGCACCGGCAAGTCGATGCTGGCCCAGCGCCTGGCCGGCCTGCTGCCGCCGCTCACGCACGACGAGGCGCTCGAGTCGGCGGCGCTGCTCGGACTCGCCGGCCAAGGGCTCTTCTCGAGCGAGCGCTGGGGGCAGCGGGTCGTGCGCTCGCCGCACCACACCGCCTCGGCCGCGGCGCTGGTGGGCGGCGGAGCGCCGCCCCGGCCGGGCGAGGCGTCGCTTGCCCACCACGGCGTGCTCTTTCTCGACGAATTGCCGGAGTTTCCGCGCGCCGCGCTCGAGGCGCTGCGCGAGCCGCTCGAAACCGGCCGCATCGTCGTCTCGCGGGCGGCGCGACAGGCGGAGTTCCCCGCCCGCTTCCAGCTCGTCGCGGCGATGAACCCGTGCCCGTGCGGTCAGCTCGGCAATCCGGCCCGCGCCTGTCGCTGCACCGCCGAGGCGGTGCTGCGCTATCAGTCGCGCCTCAGCGGCCCGCTGCTCGACCGCATCGATCTGCAGATCGAGGTGCCGGCCGTCGAGGCCGCGCGACTCGCCGCCGGCGCCGACGGCGAACGCAGCGCGGTGGTCGCCGAACGCGTGCTCGCCGCCCGCCAGCGCGCCCTCGACCGCCAGGGCACCGCGAACCACGCGCTCGCGGGCGACGCGCTCGACCGGCATTGCCGGCTCGAGGCGGCGGCTGCGGCCTTCCTGCAGAGCGCGACGGCGCGGCTCGGCTGGTCGGCGCGCGGCTTCCACCGCATCCTCCGCGTCGCCCGCACGATCGCCGACGTCGACGCAGCGCCGGCGATCGTGACGGCGCACCTGGCCGAGGCGATTCAGTACCGGCGCGTCCTGCGCTGACGCCGCAAGGAAAAAGGGCGGCCTCGCGGCCGCCCT
>CAXSEJ010000214.1:0-4468 GCA_964236395.1 uncultured Rhizobacter sp. | reverse complement strand
TGAGGATGTCGACGCGCGCCTTGTTCTCGAGCGGGATCGAGGTCTCGGCGTTGATCGGCAGCCCGTCGCGCCGGAAGTTGAATCGGTTGTCGACGACGAAGCCGCGGATGGTGAAGTAGTCGACGTAGCCCTCCGTGTCGTAGGCGGAGGTGACGGCAGCGTCGAAGCGCGTCAGGTCGGCGAGGCGACGGGCGCCGGCGTCGCGGATCTGTGCGGCGTCGATGGCGGTGGCGGCGACCGGTGTCTGCGACAGCGGCACTTCGCCCCAGCCGGCGACGGCGCCGCTCGGCGGCGTGCGGCCGGTCACGAGCACCGGCGGCAGTGTCGACGACGACCCCGCCGGTGAAGTAGCCGGCGGGTCGCTTTGCGCAAGCGAGCGCGCGGCGAGGGTCAGCAGCAGAAGCGGAAGAAGACGATGAGCCATCGGTGCGATGGCAGAGCTCTGGGCCGGAGAGGCCTGTGGCGATCGCGTCGCCGCTCCGGCTTGCTTCCCTGCGCGAGGATTACCTCAATCAGGTTCAAAGGGACTGTCTCAGTCGGGTCGGCTTGCAGCCGCACCAACACCCCCAGCGAAAGAAGCGATTATTGCAGAGGTTCGATTCCCAGGAGCCGGTGCAGGCGCGGGCTCGTCGTCGTGTACTGCAGCGGCTGCTGCCGGTCGGGGTGCACTCGCTCGCCGATGGCGAAGGCGGCGAGCGTGGCTTCGTGGAAGCCGCAGACGATGAGCTTGCGCTTGCCCGGGTAGGCGTTGACGTCGCCGACGGCGAAGATGCCGCGCGTCGAGGTCTCGAAGCGCTCGGTATCGACGACGAGCTGCTTACGCTCGAGCCTCAGGCCCCATTCGGCGATGGGCCCGAGCTTCGGGCTCCAGCCGAGCAGCACGAAGAGGGCGTCGAGCGGCAGCCGGCGCGAGCTGCCGTCGGCGCAGAGCAGATCGACACCTTCCAGCTCACCGGCCACGCTCTCGACGACGCCCTCGACCCGGCCGGCGACGAACCCGATGCGGCCCTCGTCGCGAAGCGACCGCAGGCGGGCCAGCGAAGCCTCGTCCGCGTCGAAGTCGTCGCGGCGATGAACGAGCGTGACGGTCGCCGCCCGCGCCGGCCCGTTCTCCGCGGCGGCGACGGCGGCCGAGACCGCGGCTTCACCGCCGCCGACGATCACGAGGTCCCGCCCCACGTGTTGAGGCAGCGATGCGGCGTGTTCGAAGAGGCGCACTCCGCGGTGCCGGTCGAGACCTTCGACGTTCAGGCGGCGCGGCTGGAACGAGCCGACGCCGCCGGCGATCACGATCGCCGAGGCCAGGAAGCACGTGCCGGCGGAAGTGGCGACGTCGAAGCGGCCGTCGTCGCGCACGCTGAGCCTGTCGACCTGCTGACCGAGGTGCATGCCGCAGCCGAACGGCTCGATCTGCCGGCCGAGACGTTCGACGAGCTCTCGTCCGGTGCAGTGCGGCAGCGCGGGAATGTCGTAGATCGGCTTGTCGGCGTAGAGCTCGACGCACTGCCCGCCGGCGTGCGGCAGCGAGTCGACGAGGTGGCAGCGAACGTCCTGCAGACCGAGCTCGAAGACCTGGAACAAGCCGACCGGGCCCGCGCCGACGATCACGGCGTCGGTGTGGATCGGCTCCATGGCCAACGGCCTCAGCGGATCAGCTGCTCGAGCTTGCCGGTCTTGTCTTTCCACTCGTCGGCATCGGCCGCGGGCGCCTTGCGCCGCGTGATGCTCGGCCAGCCGGTCGCAAGCTCGGCGTTCAGCTTGATCATGTGCTGCTGGTCGCCCGGCACGTCTTCTTCCGGCACGATGGCGTTGACCGGGCACTCGGGGATGCAGACGGCGCAGTCGATGCACTCGTCCGGGTCGATCGTCAGGAAGTTCGGGCCTTCTCGGAAGCAGTCGACCGGGCACACGTCGACGCAATCGGTGTACTTGCAGCGGATGCAGGATTCGAGAACGACGTGGGTCATGGGGCGGGGCGGGGGGGGTTCGGGATGCGCCGCCGTGCGGGGCGCGAGAGGCAGTCAGCCGCTGATCTTACGGCTTCGGGTCAGCGTCGCCTCGGATGCGGCAGCATCCGCTGGCGGAGTGCGACGCGCGCCCACCGAAAGCGCGCCGGCACCGATGGTGACGACCGTGGGGCGGCCGGCATGCAGCACGGCGGCACTGGCCAGATCGGCCGCCGCGTGCTCGCTCACCAGCTCGTCGGGCCAGCCGGCACGAGAGACGACGAGCGCCGGCGTGGCCGCCGGCCAGCCGGCCTCGAGCAGGCTGCGCGCGAGCGCCGCGAGCTGCTTGCCGGCCATGTAGAACACCTCGGTGTCGGCATGGCGGCCGGCACGCAGGCCGACGTCGTGGGTCATGGCGGTGGTGAGGCTGACGCTGCGGCCCTTGCCGCGCCGCGTCAGCGGCCGCAGCGACGTGGCTGCCGCGGCGCTCGCGGCGGTGACGCCCGGCACGACTTCGCAGTCGATGCCGGCGGCCACGAGCGCTTCGAGCTCTTCCTCGAGCCGGCCGAAGATGCTCGGGTCGCCCCCCTTCAGGCGCACCACGCGCAGGCCGGCCGACGCGTGCTTGACGAGCAGCGCGTTGATCGTCGCCTGGCCGGTGTTCGCGTGGCCTGCCTCGTCGGCCGAAGCGTCGCTCACCGGGCCCAGGGGCGCATGCGGCACGCCGCGGAGCCCCCGTTTGCCGACGTCGATCCAGCGCGCCTGCGGGGCGAGGGCGTGCAGGCTCGCGTCGGCGAGGGAATCGAAGAGCACGACCTCGGCGGCGCGCAGCCGCTCGACGCCGCGCAGGGTGATGAGATCGGCCTGGCCCGGACCGGCGCCGACGAAGACGACGCTCATGTCGCCGGTTCGCGCGAGAACAGCGGGCAGGGCTCGATCAGGTCGCCCTGGTAGTGCCCGTCGGGGAAGAAGGCGAGGGCCCGTTCGGCGACGGCGCGGTCTTCGCCCGGGCGCAGAACCGCCGCGTCGAAGCCGGTGCGAGCGAGCAGTGGCGTCATGTCGGCGATGACCTCGCCGGTCGCGCGAATCTCTCCGGCGAAGCCGAAGCGCACGCGCAGGAGCCGCGCCTGGCTGTAGGCGCGCCCGTCCGTCCACTTGGGAAAGGACAGGGCGATGCTCGTCACGCCGCCGAGGCCCGGGACGGCGGCGTCGAGGTCGGCATCGTTGCCGAGCGTCAGGTCGGCGGGGTCGGCGTCGGCGTCGATGAACTTCATGCGTGTACCGCCGTCGACCGGCGCACGGCGTTCGCCGCGGCCTTGAACGGCTCGAGACCGATGCGGCGCACGGTGGCGATGAAGCGCTCGCCGGCCCCTGTGCGCTCGGCGCGATACGTGTCGATCACCGCCTCGATCACGTCGGCCACCTCGTCGGCCGCGAACGACGGGCCGATCACCTTGCCGGCCACGGAGGCGCCGCTGAGGCTCGAACCGTCCGCACCGCCGAGCGAGACCTGGTACCACTCGGTGTTGTCCTTGTCGACGCCGAGGATGCCGATGTGGCCGCTGTGGTGGTGGCCGCACGAGTTGATGCAGCCGCTGATGTGCAGGTCGATGTCGCCGATGTCGTGCAGCTCGTCGAGGTCGGCGAAGCGCTCGGTCAGCGCCGCCGCGATCGGGATCGAGCGGGCGTTCGCCAGGGCGCAGAGGTCGCCGCCGGGGCAGGCGATCATGTCGGTGAGGGTGCCGATGTTCGGCGTGGCGAAGCCGCCCTCGCGAGCTGCCTGCCAGAGCGCCGGCAGCTCGCTGGCGCGCACCCACGGCAGCACCAGGTTCTGGTCGTGCGAGACACGCAGCTCGCCGGCACTGAAGCGGTCGGCGAGCTCGGCGCCGAGGTCCATCTGCTCGGCCGAGGCGTCGCCCGGCGGCTGGCCGGCGCGTTTGAGCGAGAGCGTGACGGCACGGTAGCCGGCGAGCTGGTGCGGGTGCACGTTGCGCTCGAGCCAGCGCCCGTAGGCGGCCGGACGCGAGCACGGCGCACCGGCCGGCTCGTGAGCGACCGCGATGGCGGCGACGCCGTCCGGCAGCGCCGTGAAGCCGGCGGAGATCCGGTCCAGCTCGGCGTCGGTCAGCAGGTGCGCATGGCCCTCGACGTCGCGATCGAGGATGGCGCGGAACTCGGCCTCGACGTCGTCGACGAACTTTCGTCCTTCGGCCTTGACCAGGATCTTGATCCGGGCCTTGTAGATGTTGTCGCGACGGCCATAGCGGTTGTAGACGCGGACCACGGCCTCGATGAAGACGAGGATCTCGCGCCAGGGCAGGAACTCGCGCACGACCGTGCCGACGATCGGCGTGCGGCCCATGCCGCCGCCGACACGGACTTCGAAGCCGACCTCGCCGGCTTCGTTCCGGCGCAGCATGAGGCCGATGTCGTGCCATGCCGTCGCAGCGCGGTCTTCCGTGGCACCGCTGACGGCGATCTTGAACTTGCGCGGCAGGAAGGCGAACTCGGGGTGCAGCGTG
>CAXSEJ010000213.1:0-4476 GCA_964236395.1 uncultured Rhizobacter sp. | reverse complement strand
TCTCGGTGCCGGCGTCGCCGCCGGTCTTCTTCAGCGCCTCGACGAGCGCGATCGCCGCGCTCATGCCGCCGGCCGTGAAGAAGTCGGGCGGGCTCTTGAACTGCTTGTAATGGTTGGCCACGAGCCATTCGTTGGCCGGGTTCTTCGGGATCGCGAAGTAGTAGTACAGCGCACCTTCCATGCCCGGGAACTGCTTGTACGAGACCATCGCCGGCAGGATGTTGCCGCCCGTGGCCACCTCGATGCCGTAGCGCTTCTTCAGGTCGAGCGCGGCGAGCGCGCCGTAGGGCGGCGTGGCGCCGGCCCAGATCACCTCGATGACCTTCCTGCCCGGCTTGTCCTTGAGCGCGTCGACGATGCGCTGGATGCCGGCGGTGAAGTCCGACGTGGTCTGCGGCAGGTACTCCTCGTGCACGACCCTGGTCTTCTTCAGGTTCTCCTTGAAGGCCTTCACGCCGTCGCGGCCGAAGGCGTAGTCCTGGGCCAGCGTGGCCAGCGAGGTGCCGTCGGCGTCGACCGTGAACGCGTTCGAGATCGCGTCCTGCGAGCTGTTGCGGCCGGTGCGGAAGATGAAGCGGTTCCACTTCTCGCCGGTGATCGCGTCGGCCACCGCCGGCTCGACGAGCAGGATCTTCTTGTACTCCTCGGCGACCGGCAGGAGCGCCAGGGCGACGCCCGACGACGACGGTCCGACCGCGATGTCGGCCTTGTCGTCGCCGTAGGCGGTGGCGAGCAGGCTCTTGCCCACGTCGGGCTTGCCCTGGTCGTCCTTCTCGATGACGACGATCTTCCTGCCCGCGACGACCATGGTGCCGCCCGTGGCGTAGTCGAGGCCCATCATGAAGCCGGTCTGCGTCTGCTTGCCGTAGGCCTCGAGCGGCCCGGTCTTGCTGTAGACGTGGGCGATGCGGATTTCGCCCCTGGGCTGCGCTGCGGCGGGCGGCGAGGCGGTCAGCAGGGTCAGGATGGCGGTGAGCAGGGTGGCTGACTTCATGGCGGGGGGCTTCTCCGATGCGCGCCGCGATACACCTCGTGAAGCGGCGCAAGGCGGCCGGGAGTCTAGGCGATGGGTCGCTGTTCGAGGGGCTGAATGGGCGCGGGTGGCCGCTGCACATCAGGCCGCGGAGGTGCGCAAGAATGCGCCACAAGCAGATCAGGAGACACCATGGCTCAGACCTTTTCCGGTTCCGACGGCTCGATGCGCCCCGACCGCCGCCGCGTGCTGCGCGTCGCGGCCGGGGCGGCCGTCATCGCACCTTTCGGCGTGCTGCGTGCCCAGGGTGCCTGGCCGGCGCGGCCCGTCACCGTCATCGTGCCGTTTCCGGCCGGTGGCGGCACCGATGCCTTCGCCCGCCCGCTCACCACCTTCCTGACCCGCAGCCTCGGCAAGCAGGTGATCATCGACAACCGCGGCGGCGCCGGCGGTACGCTGGGCGCGGGCATCGCCGCCAAGGCGCCGGCCGACGGCTACACCTTCTTCATGGGCGCCGTGCACCATGCCATCGCGCCGGCGATGTACCCGAAGCTCGACTACTCGATCGAGAGCGACTTCATCCCCGTCGGCCTGGTCTCGAGCGTCCCGCAGGTGGTGGTCGTCAACCCGCAACGCGTCGCCGCGACCGACCTGAAAGGCTTCCTCGACTTCGTCCGCAGGAATCCGGGCAAGCTGAACTACGCCTCGGCCGGCAACGGCACCTCGCACCACCTCGCCGGCGAGCTGTTCAAGCTGCAAACGAACACATTCATCACCCACATCCCCTACCGCGGTGCCGGGCCGGCGTTGCAGGACCTCATCACCGGCCAGGTCGACGTGATGTTCGACGGGCTCGGCTCCTCCGCGACGCACATCAGGAGCGGCCGCATCCGCGCCTTGGCCGCCGCATCGACCAAGCGCCCGCCCGGCTTCGCCGACCTGCCGACAGCGCAGGAGCAGGGGCTGCCGGCCTACCAGGTCGCCACGTGGTATGGCCTCTGGGCACCCAAAGGCACACCGAAGGACATCGTCGACCACATGCAGGCGGAAATGCAGAAGGCGTTCGCTCAGAGCGAGCTGCAGGCGCTGTGGACCGGCCTCGGCACGGAGACGCCCAATCTCTACGGCGACGCCTTCGGTCGCTTCGTCGCCACCGAGATCAAGCGCTGGGGAGAAGTGGTTCGCACTTCCGGGGCCAAGCTCGACGGTTGAGGGGCGTCGGGGCCTCGCAGTGCTGCTACATTTGCGCCCACTGTCGAGGGCCATCCGCCCGCTGACGCCCTGGAGCACACGATTGATCTGGGTCAAGACCGAAAGCGGCCGCGGAGAAATGCAGACACGAGCGCTGGTCAAGGACCGGGCGCGGCGCAATCTGCTGCTGCTGATCGACGGCACGAAGTCGGAAGAGACCTTGCTGGCCAACGTCGCCGGTGTCAGTGCCGACGACTTCCAGGAACTGCGCAAGCTCAATCTCATCGCCCCCGCCGCCGGCGCCGTCACGCTGGGCGCGGGCGGCCGGCCGGCCGCCGCGGATGCCGGCCGCTCGACCTTGCCGCCGCCGCTGGCCGATGCGCCGCTCGAGTACGGCGACTTCACCGCCGCGCTCACCAAGCTCATTTCCACGCACCTCGGCCTGCGCGGCTTCACGCTGTCGCTCGCGGTGGAAAAGGCGAGCACGCCGGAAGAGCTCCAGAGCGTGGCCCACCGCGTGATCGAGATGATCAATGACCGCAAGGGGGCACCGGTCGCCGCCGAGGCGAGAAAGATGCTCTTCCGCGACTGATCGCGTGCCGGCGCGGTGCGCCGCGCTGTTGTCCATGACATCGAACGGCAATCTCTTCGTCGCCCTTCGCAACGGCTTTGCCGATGCGCTCGACAGCGTCGCCATCGAGTCGGTGGAGAGCGGCCTCTTCTACACCTGGCGCGACCTCGAGCGGGCGACGGCGATGCTCGCCAACCTGCTCGCCTCGCTCGACCTTCCGGTCGGCGCACGCATCGCCGTGCAGGCCGACAAGTCGGTCGAGTCGCTGCTGCTCTACCTGGCGACGCTGCGCGCCGGCCACGTCTACCTGCCGCTGAACACCGCCTACAAGCGCGACGAGATCGGCTACTTCCTGGGCGATGCCGAGCCGGCCGTCTGCGTGTGCTCGCCGAAAGACTTCCCATGGTTCTCGCAGCTCGCCTTTGCGGCCGGCTCCACGTGGGTCTTCACCCTCGGCGACGACCGCCAGGGCAGCCTGCTCGAGCGGGCGACGCACTTCAGCGACCGGCACGAGCCGGCGATCCGCAGCGCCGACGACCTGGCGGCCATCGTCTACACCAGCGGCACCACCGGGCGCTCGAAGGGCGCGATGGTGACGCACGGCAACCTGCTCTCGAACGCACTGACGCTGAAGCGCCACTGGGGCTGGCGCGAGCGTGAACAGGGCGGCGACGTACTGATCCACGCCTTGCCCATCTTCCACGTGCACGGGCTCTTCGTCGCCTTGCACGGCGCCCTGCTCGCCGGCGCGCCGATGCTGTGGCTGAACCGCTTCGACGGCCGACGCGTCGTCGAGCTCCTGTCGCGCGCGAGCGTCTTCATGGGCGTGCCGACGATGTACGTGCGGCTGCTCGCCGAGCCGGGCCTCACGCAGGCGGCGTGCGCCTCGATGCGGCTCTTCGTCAGCGGCTCGGCCCCGCTCCTGCCCGCCACCTTCGAAGGCTTTCGCCAGCGCACTGGCCACACCATCCTCGAGCGCTACGGCATGAGCGAGACGGTGATGCTGTCGTCCAACCCGTACGCGCCGGGCGACGGCGAGCGGCGCGCCGGCACGGTCGGCTTGCCACTGCCGGAGGTCGCTGTGCGCGTCACCGGTGCCGACGGCGCGCCCTGCCCGCCCGGCGTCAACGGCGCCATCGAAGTGCGCGGACCCAACGTCTTCGCCGGCTACTGGCGCCAGCCCGAGAAGACGCGCGAGGAGTTCACCGCCGACGGCTGGTTTCGCACCGGCGACGTCGGCGTGTTCGACGAGGCCGGCTACCTGTCGATCGTCGGCCGCAGCAAGGACCTTGTGATCAGCGGCGGCTACAACGTCTACCCGGCCGAAGTGGAAGGCGTGTTGAACACGCTGCCCGGCGTCGCCGAAAGCGCCGTGATCGGCGTGCCGCACGCCGACTTCGGCGAGGCGGTGGTCGCGGTCGTGGTGGCCGCGCCCGGCGCGACGCTCGACGCCCTGGCGATGACGCTGGCGCTCAAGTCGCGAATCGCGAACTTCAAGGTCCCGAAGGCGATCTTCGTCGTGGCCGAACTGCCGCGCAACGCGATGGGCAAGGTGCAGAAGAACGCGCTGCGCGAGCAGCACCGGGCCTTGTTCGCCTGAGCAGAAAAAAAGGCCGGCGTCGAGCCGGCCTTTCGAAAAAGCGCGGGCGCGCTCAGTCGTTCTTGTAGATGTCGACGTCCTTCGTCTCCTTGATGAACAGCATGCCGATGATGAAGGTCATGGAGGCGATGACGATCGGGT
>CAXSEJ010000212.1:0-4479 GCA_964236395.1 uncultured Rhizobacter sp. | reverse complement strand
CTCGAGCAGATTCCCAAGCGCTGCAACGTCGCCTACATCTTCAACCCGAAGCTCACCGTTCTCGAGCTGGTGAAGTCGATCTGCGGCGAGTTCCGCATTCCGGTGCGGGTGCCGCGCGGCACGCAGGAGACGGTGAAGGTCTACGTCGACGCGCTCAACGACTTCCTGCTCAAGACGCACGCCGTCGGCCAGAACAACGTGCTCATCATCGACGAGGCGCAGATGCTCTCGGTCGACGTGCTCGAGCAGCTGCGCCTGCTCACCAACCTCGAGACCACCGAGCGGAAGCTCCTGCAGATCGTGCTCATCGGCCAGCCCGAGCTGCGCGAGATGCTCGAGCGGCCCGACCTCGAGCAGCTCGCCCAGCGCGTGATCGCCCGCTTCCATCTCAAGGCGCTGTCGGCCAAGGAGACCGAGCACTACATCCGCCACCGCCTCTCGGTCGCCGGCATGACGCGCACCATTCCGTTCGACCGCAAGGCGCTGCAGCGCATCCACGACATCGCGCGCGGCGTGCCTCGGCGCATCAACCTGCTCTGCGACCGGGTGATGCTCGGCGCCTATGCGCACGGCCGGCACACGATCGACGTGCCGATGATCGAGAAGGCGGCGCGCGAGGTCTTCGGCCGCTCCGAGTCGACGGCCGCGAACCGCTCCGGCGTCGGCCGCGGCGCCGGGCTCGGGCTCGTCGCCGTGACCGGGCTCGCCCTGGCGGCCCTGGTCGGCTTCGCGGCCTATGGCGGCTGGCGCAAGCTCGGCGGGCCGGAGACGGCGGCCGCGGTGTCGACGCCGGCGAGCGTGGCATCGGGCGCTGCGGCGCAGGCAGCACTGTCGGCGTCGGCGTCGGCGTCGGCGTCGGTGGCGGCGCACGGGGCCGGCGGTCCGGCGAGCGCAGCGCCGGCCGCCGCCCTTCCCGCCGCGTCGGCGCCATCGGTCGGCGCCGCGAGTGCAGCGCGTGCGGCTGCGGCGGCGGCGTCGTCGACGCCAGCCGACGATCGTGGCCCGGTGGCCGCCACCTTCGGCCGCGACGAGGGCGTCGCCTGGCGCGAGCTGGCGCCGCTCTGGGGTGTGGCCGCCGAGCCGGGCGACGCCTGCGTGGCCGCGGCCCGCAGCCAGCTGCGCTGCTCGAAGTTCGCCGCCAACCTGGCCTTGCTGCGACGGCTGGCGCGGCCTGGCCTGCTGACCGTGCGCGACGCCGGCGGCAAGCCGCGTGCGGTCGTGCTCGTCGGCCTGACCGGCACGACGGCCACCTTGCTCGCCGACGGCAGCCGCACCACGGTGCCCCTGGCGCCGTTGCAGAGAGCCTGGACGGGCGAGTTCGGCACGATCTGGCGCGTGCCCGAGGGCTACGCCACGGCGATCGGCGAGGGCGCGAGCGGCCCGGTCGTCGACCGCCTGGCGGCCCGGCTCGCCAGCCTCGCCGGAGAGCCGGCCCCGGCCGGCCAGCAGGCGATGGACACGGCGCTGCGCGCAAAGGTGGCCCGCTTCCAGGCGGCGCAGGGGCTGAGCGCGCTCGGACGACCCGGGCCGACGACCTTCATGCAACTCAATCGCGCCACCGGCGTCGACGAGCCGCGACTCGCCGTCGACGGCACGGCGCCGTAGCGCCCCGCCGCGAACAGGACCGTGCCATGTCGATGATCCTCGATGCCCTGCGCCGTGCCGAGGCCGAGCGCGAGCGGGGGGCCGTGCCCGGCCTGCAGTCGCAGCAGCACGCGCTCATCGACGACGACGAGGTGCCCAGGCACTCCCGTGCGCTGACCTGGACGATCGCCGGCCTGGTCCTGGCGCTGGTCCTGGCCGTGGCCTGGAACTTCATCGGCGGCGAGCCGCCCCGGCCGGCAGCCGTCGCCACCGCACCGGTCGTGGCACCGGCGCCGGCAGCGGTGGCCACCGCACCGCTCGCGGCACCGGCGCCGGCAGCCTTGGCACCCGCGCTCACGCCCACGGTCGTGCCCTCGCTCCCCCCACCCGCGCCGGCGACCGTCGCTGCCGCCATGCCCGTCCCGCCCGCGGCCTCACGCCCGGTCGAGGCGCGCCGGGCGGCGCCACGAACGGTGCCGGCGGCGATGCCGGCGCCGGCGGATGCCGCATCGCGCGCCGCTGCCGACACCCGAATCCACCTGCAGGCCGAATTGCCCGACACGGTCCGTCGGGAGCTGCCGAAGGTCGCGATCGGCGGTGCCAGCTACTCGGGCGACAAGGCGAGCCGGATGGTCATCATCAACGGCCAGATCTTTCACGAGGGCGACACCATCGCCAGCGGCCTGGTGCTGCAGCAGATCAAGCTCAAGGCGGCGGTGCTCGCCTACAAGGGCTGGCGCTACCAGATCGATTTCTGAGTAACCGTCTTTCGAGTCAAGTGCCGTGAAGCGATTTGTTCCAGGATTGATCGGCTTTGACCGTTGCAATCAAATCAAACCTGAGTAACCTTGTCCAACAAGCTTGTGCTGAACTCTTCGTTCTCCGGAGGAGGAGGGCCACCTCTCGGCTGAGTAGATTGTGATAAAGCGCCTCGACTTGCTGGAGGCGGCGGAACCGGTAGCTTGACAGAAGCTAGCTTCGACTTTTCTGCGCCATATTCCCTGTAGAACCACCCTATTAAGAGTGTGCCGATTATAATAGAAAACGAAAGCGATCCCACCACAACCTTTCCCGCCAAGGTATTCAAGGACATCGTTTGCACGATTGCTGATGGAGCGGAAGCCGCAATACCAGAGGGCGCTGCCTGCGATGATGCTCGCGTTGCTATAGTTGGCTCGATGGAAAGGATACTTAAAATCCCCAAAAGCGGACAGATGACAGCAAGGCCTAAACTGGAATAAAACTGAGCGATACCCTCGAAGCCAAATAATCTAGTTTCCATCCGCACATTCGTCACAAATCTTTCATAGTTTTGCACTAGTCGCTCTTCCGCTGACGATGTGTCGGCGTTCTCGAGGAAGCGGGCAATCACAAAAATCCTTGCAAGCCCGTGATAAAACTGAAAATCTACATATAGACAAACAAAAGGAATTAACGTGAGAACAAGGAAGCTGTAGTCCCCGACCTTATTGGTGGAGCCAATGCCAAATGCAACTGCCAGTAGACCTGAGGCTAAAACAACTTTAAGCTTATTTAGATCCACCAGTGATTTACCTACGTCGGTGATCTCGCTCCTGAGCATATTTACACTCATATACGTTGTCCTCGCAGGTTTTCAAAACGGCAGCTTAGATCACCATTCGCCCGATCTCATCGAGTGAGACCCCGTCCCCTCGTCGATCGTATACCCAGTTGTCCTAGCGCTCTCATGGTTTGCCATTTGTTGGGGCCCCTGAAGCTTGCCCCCGTTGCGCAGGTACTCCGTGATTCCGGTTGCCCCGGAAGGATGGCACTCCGATCTTCGTTAGGACGTCCGCCGCCGCGGCACACCGCCCGATCATTCGGTAGACATCCGCCTGCCGCAGGGGTCGCTCTGAAAGCCTCCCCGTCCGCCCCACGGTCGACCTGAATAGAAACCCCTTGTCGGCGCCCTCCAGTTGGCCACCGTCGAGGTACGCGTGCAGGTAATCGTCCAAGTGCCAACGCCGAGTGAGCCTCGGGCTGGTTGTCGCACGGGCCGGTCTGGCCGCCTCATCGGCGGTCGAACTCTACCGCGCTGGTCCGGCCTGAAACCTACAAGCGGGTGTCGTCAAGGGCTCGGCGGCGAAGGTCGAGCGAGCGACGCGGCACCGGTGGCGATGCCGAGGCGCGCGGCCAGGTGCGCGGCGTCGTACGGCGCGTGCACCTTGATGTCGTTGTCGAAGTAGCAGTACACGTCGCGGCGGGCTCGTCTGCGCGGCACTGTCGGCGAGGCCAGGCGCGCATCCGGCGGCTGGCCGCCGTCGCGCCAGGCGGCGATGCGCTCGGCCCAGCGGTCGAGCGCGGCGCTGCCGTAGCCACTGGCGTAGAGCTCGGCGTCGCCGTGCAGGCGCAGGTACACGAAGTCGGCGCTCAGGTCCTCGAGCAGCGGCCAGCGGCCTGCGGTGTCGGCCACGACCAGGGCGATGCGGTGCCGGCGCAGCAGCGCGATGAATGCCGGATCGACGAAGCTCGGGTGACGAATCTCGACCGCGTGACGAAGCCGGCGCGAGCGGCCGGCCTCGAGACAGGCCCGGCCGTCGAGGCGGTGATCGTGCTCGCGTGCCAACCCGGCGGCACTCGCCGTGTCGCGCGGAAGCAGGGCGAAAAAAGCGTCGAAGCGCTCGGCGTCGAAGCCGAGCTGCGGCGGAAACTGCCAGAGGATGGGGCCGAGCTTCGCACGCAGGTTGAGCAGGCCCGAGGCGAAGAAGTTGGCCAGCGGCACGCGCACGTCCTTCAGCTTCAGCATGTGGGTGATGTAGCGCGAGCCTTTCACCGCGAAGACGAAGTCGTCGGGCGTCTCGTCGTGCCAGGCGGCGTACAGCTCGGGCCGCTGCAGCGAGTAGAACGAGCCGTTGATCTCGATCGACGGCAGCA
>CAXSEJ010000211.1:0-4481 GCA_964236395.1 uncultured Rhizobacter sp. | reverse complement strand
GGCGAGCGTGCCGTCGGGCAGGGCCAGGATCTCGGTGTCGACGAAGGTCACGGCCGCGTAGACGCGTGCGCCGACGGCTGCGGCGGTCGACTGGTCGGCCTGGTAGCCGGGGTTGCTGCCGTCCTCGGCGGCGCGCAGGCTGGCGAAGGCATCGGCCCGGTCGAGCCGGGCGAGCAGCGCGTCGCGCGCGTCGAGGCAGGCGAGCAGCACGGCCGGTCCGGTCGCGAGCCGGCCCTGGTACTGCACGACGCTCCGCACCGATCGCTCGACGGCAGCGAGCTCGGCGAGCCACGCGTCGCGCGTGGCGAAGAGATCGGCGAGGTCCCACGTGGTTTCGGGGGCGACTTCGGCGCGGGTGAGGGGCTTGTTCATGGCGCCGATTCTCCGCCAGCGTCGTGCGTTCGTAACGAAACGTGCGGGTGCCTTCCGTACGGCACGCCCGGCCCCTGCTCGCCGATCAAGAATTCAACCGGTCGCAAGGAGTACGGGTTGAGCGCAAGAGGAATCTACAAGGGCTACACGTTCGCCGACGTTTCCACGCCGACGGAGAACGGCCGGTACCGCGCCCGCGTGGCAATCATGGCGCTCGACGGCACGCAAACCCGCTCGCAGCGCTTCATCGACCTCGAGGTTTTCCACACCGCAGAGGAGGCCGGTGATCGTGTGGCGACGGCGGCCAGGGTCTGGATCGAGGCCAACGCCGGGCACGACCAGTTGGCGCTGCCGACGAACTTTTCCACGCTGGACTGAGCGCCGCCGGGGCGCAGAAGCGTCGCCGTCGCGTGGTCCAATCGATCGTCCCCATCGCCCGGTTGCCGACGACGACATGACGCTTCCCCCTGCCGACAGCGACACGCCGGCCGCCGCACCCGCTGGCAGCCCCGTCGCGCGGCGCCACATCCGCCTCACCTCGCACAGCGGCGGCTTCGGCGCGCTGCCGATCGTGTGGGGCGCGCCGAGCGCGGTGGAGCGCGGGCCGGTCGTCGCGACGACGACGACGCGTGCGCACCGCAACGTGATCGGCACGCACTCGGGCTCGTACAGCGTCTACCGTGCCCTGGCCGTCGCCTCGGGCGCGCTCAAGGCCGCGCACAAGGCCGACCTCACCGACACCGCGCCCACCGACACCATCGGCCCGTACCCGGCGTGGAGCGAGCCGGGGCGGATCGTCAGCATCGACCCCTGGGGGGCGGTCGTGGCCCAGGCCTACGCCACCGAGATGGCGGCCGGCTACGACATCCGGCCGACCATCGCCGTGACCAAGGCGCACGTCATCCTGCCCGAGGTCATCGAGGCCATCCTCACCGGCCGGCTCGTCGCCGACGGCCGCGTGCTCGGCGCCGGCGGCGCGGCGCTCGTCACCAAGGTGGCGATCGAGCCGGTCTGGTACCTGCCCGGCATCGCCGCCCGTTTCGGCTGCTCGGAGAACGAGCTGCGCCGGGTGCTGTTCGAAGAGACCGGCGGCATGTACCCCGAGCTCGTGACGCGCTCCGACCTCGAGGTGTTCCTGCCGCCCATCGGCGGCCTCACCGTCTACATCTTCGGCAGCCCGCAGCACCTGGCCGATCCGTCGGTCGAGCTCACCGCCCGCGTGCACGACGAGTGCAACGGCTCCGACGTGTTCGGCTCCGACATCTGCACCTGCCGGCCCTACCTCACGCACGCCATCGAGGAGTGCATCCAGGGCGCCCAGCGCGGCGGCGTGGGCCTCATCTCGTACTCGCGCAAGGAGGGCCGGGCGCTCGGCGAAGTGACCAAGTTCCTGGTCTACAACGCGCGCAAGCGCCAGCAAGGCGGCGACACCGCGGCGCGCTACTTCGCCCGCACCGAGTGCGTGGCGGGGGTGCAGGACATGCGCTTTCAGGAGCTCATGCCCGACGTGCTGCAGTGGCTCGGCGTGAGCAAGATCCACCGCCTGGTGTCGATGAGCAACATGAAGTACGACGCGATCACGAAGTCGGGCATCGAGGTCGGCACGCGGGTGAACATCCCCGATTCGCTGATCCCGGCCGACGCCCGCGTCGAGATGGACGCGAAGATGGCGGCCGGCTACTTCACGCCCGGCGCCGTGCCCGACGCGTTGGAGCTGGCGAAGGCCAAGGGCCGCGGCTTCGTCGGCGGCTGAGCGGCCAACGTGAGGCAAGCGAGCGAGGCGGTCGCCCTGTTGCGCAGCACGGCCGCCGTGCGCGAGCGCGCCGGCTGGCTGCTGGCGCGGGCGCGTGACGGCGGCTCGGCCGAATTCGTGGTCGACGACGCGCGGCTCGACGGCGCCGCGGCCGAGGTGGCGACGGTGACGCGCGAGCGCTATCCGTCGCTCGACATCCCGTTGCACAGCCGCTGGCGCCACTTCGAGTCGGGCGGCGTCGACCGCCGCCGGGCGCTCGACGCCCGGATGGACGACGCCGATGCCGCCGAGCGCGCCCGGGCGCAGATCGACCTCGCCGTCGTGAGCGTGCTGCTCGACGCCGGCGCGGGCCCGGCCTGGCGCTACGCCGAGGCCGGCACGGGGCTCGTGCTGACGCGCTCCGAAGGCCTCGGCGTGGCCAGCTTCCATGCCTTCGTCGACGGCCTCTTCTCCAGCGACCCGACGCAGCCGTGGCGGGTCGACTCTGCCGCGCTGCGCCGGCTCGATGGCGCGGCGCTCGGCCGCGCCTTGCAGGTCGATGCCGGCAATCCGCTCGTCGGGCTCGACGGCCGAGTCGCGCTGCTGCGCCGGCTCGGCGTCGCCCTCGCCGCGGCGCCTGGGGTCTACGGTGCCGACGCTCGCCCGGGCGGCCTGTTCGACCACGCGCTGCGCCAGCACGCACCGACGATCGACGGCCGGCCGAGCGCGCTGCAAGCCCACGACCTGCTCGTCACGCTGCTCGACACGCTGGCCCCGGCCTGGACCACCGGCCAGGTTCTCGACGGCCAGCCGCTCGGCGACTGCTGGCGCCACGACGCGGTGCCCGGCCCCGGCGCCAGCGCCGGCTGGGTGCCGTTCCACAAGCTCTCGCAGTGGCTCTGCTACTCGCTGCTCGAACCGTTCGCCTGGGCCGGCCACCCAGTCACGGGTCTAAAAGCCCTGACCGGCCTGCCCGAGTACCGCAACGGCGGCCTGCTCATCGACACCGGCGTGCTGCGGCCGAAAGACCCGCACTTCGCAGAGCGACCCCATGCCGTCGGCAGCGCCTTCGTCGTCGAGTGGCGGGCCCTCACCGTCGCCCTGCTCGACGAGCTGGCCCCGCGGGTGCGCGACGCCCTCGGCGTGCCGGCCGAGCGAATGCCCCTGGCCTGCGTGCTGGAGGGCGGCACCTGGGCGGCAGGCCGAGCGCTGGCACGGCGCTTGCGCGACGGCCTCCCGCCGGTCACCGTCGTCAGCGACGGCACCGTCTTCTGAGGGCGCCGACGGGCCACCTCCTTCGCGAAGCATCCGCATGAACAACGTCCACCTCATCGACCACCCGCTGGTGCAGCACAAGCTCACGCTGATGCGCCGCAAGGACGCCTCGACGTCGAGCTTTCGTCGTCTGCTCACCGAGCTGGCGACGCTGATGGCCTACGAGGTCACGCGCGACATGCCGATGCAGACCATCGAGGTCGAGACGCCGCTCGAAAAGACCACCGGCAAGGTGATCGATGGCAAGAAGCTGGTGTTCGTCTCGATCCTGCGCGCCGGCAACGGCATCCTCGACGGCATGCTCGCGGTCGTTCCGGGTGCGCGCGTCGGCCACATCGGCCTCTACCGCGACCCGAAGACGCACACCGCCATCGAGTACTACTTCAAGATGCCGTCCGACATGCACGAGCGCGACGCGATCGTGGTCGACCCGATGCTGGCCACCGGCAACTCCGCCGTCGCCGCCGTCGACCGCCTGAAGGAAGTGCGGCCGCGCTCGATCAAGTTCGTCTGCCTGCTGACCTGCCCCGAGGGCCTTGCGGCAATGAACGCGGCCCACCCTGACGTGCCCGTCTACACCGCGGCCATCGACCGCCAGCTCGACGAGCACGCCTACATCCTGCCGGGCCTAGGCGATGCGGGCGACCGCATCTTCGGCACCAAGTGACCGTTTCCTCTTCCAGCGCAGGCAGGAGAACCGCCGCCATGCCTTGGCAACCCAGCGGGCAGTCCGCTGCCCGATGACGGTGCAAGCGCGCCTCGCGGCTGCATTCCGTTCCCGGCGCTTCGTTTTCTGCCTGCTCGTCGCCGTCGCCGCCCTGGCGTCGTGGGCGCCCCGAGGAGGCGGTCCGATCGACCTGCGCTGGGACGGCGGCGCGTACTTCATCCTCGGCACCTCGCTCTTGCAGGGCGACGGCTACCGCATGCGCAGCGAGCCCGGCGAGCTCCCGAGCAGCCTGCATCCACCGCTCGTCCCCGGCTTCATCGCACTCCACGAGCTTGCGCTGCAGACCAGCGATCCGGTCGTCGTCGGGCGTGCGCTCAGGGTGTCGCTGGCGCTCTGCTCTGCCGCGTACGCGATCGCTGTCTTCCTGCTCCTCAG
>CAXSEJ010000210.1:0-4496 GCA_964236395.1 uncultured Rhizobacter sp. | reverse complement strand
CCACTTCGACCGCACCTTCGAGCTCGAAGACGCACTCGAAAAGTCGAACAAGACGGCGCTGCTGCAGGCCATCCGCGCGGTCAAGCCCGACGACATGGAGTGCGTGTTCGTGCGCCAGCCGCAGGCGCTCGGCCTCGGCCACGCGGTGCTGTGCGGTCGCCAGCTCGTCGGCGACCGCCCGTTCGCGGTGCTCCTGCCCGACGACCTGATGATCGGCTCGCCGCCGGTGCTGGCGCAGATGGTGGCCCGGTTCGAGGAGAAGCAGGCCTCGATGATCGCGGTGCAGGAAGTGCCGTCGGAGCACACGCGCCGCTATGGCATCGTCGCCGGCAAGGCGGTCGGCGACCGGCTGGTCGAGATCGAGAAGATCGTCGAGAAGCCGGCGCCGGAAGTGGCTCCGTCACGCCTGGGCGTGTCGGGCCGCTACATCCTCACGCCCGCCGTGTTCGCCCAGATCGCCGCCCAGACGCGCGGCGTCGGCGGCGAGATCCAGCTCACCGACGGCATCGCCGGGCTGCTGCGTACCGAGAAGGTCTACGCCTATCGCTACGAAGGCCGCCGCTACGACTGCGGCAGCAAGGAAGGTTTCCTGCAGGCCAATGTCGAGCTCGCGCTCGATCACCCGGAGATGGGCGCCGACTTCCGCACCTACCTGAAGTCGCTCGCGCTCTGACCGACGGCCGCTACCTGCGCCGCAGGTAGCTCAAATCACCTGCGCCGCAGGTAGCTCAAATCACCTGCGCCGCAGGTAGTGCACGAACTCGTCGTTGGCGCTCGTCTGCTCAACGAGCTCGTTGCCGGTCTGCCGCGCGAAGGCCTGGAAGTCGCGCATCGATCCGGGGTCGGTGGCAACGACCTTGAGCACGTCGCCGGTCGACATGTCGGCCAGCGCCTTCTTCGCCTTCAGGATGGGCAGCGGGCAGTTGAGGCCGCGGGTGTCGAGTTCCTTGTGCACGTCCATCGCCTGTTCCCGGTTGCTAGTCCACGTCCACTTCGGTCGCCCGCTTGCCCGGGGGCAGCTCCATCCACTGCGGCTCGATGCCGCGCGACGTGAGCCAGTCGGCGAGCGCCTTGCCGGTGCCGGCGGGCCAGCACTTGACCCGTTCCGGCGCGATCGTGCGGTAGGAGGTGAGCTCGGGCGAAAGCACGATCTCGCCGTGCGCCCGCACGTGGTAGGCGATGATCACCTGGTTCATGCGCAGGAACTCGTACACGCCGATGAGGGCGAGCGACTCGACCGTGAGCGAAGTCTCTTCACCCACCTCCCGCGCGATGCCTTCCTCCGGCGTCTCGCCCGCTTCCATGAAGCCGGTGATGAGGCCGAAGAAATTGCCGGGCCAGGCCGCGTTGCGGGCGAGCAGCAGCTGGCCGTCGCGGTCGGCGAGCTCGATCACGGCGGCGAGCACCGGCGTCGGGTTGCCCCAGTGGGTCCAGCCGCAGGCGGGGCAACGCAGCCGCGTCTTGGCGCCGCCGTCTTCCTCGACCGCGATCGGCTCGAGCCGCGTCGCGCAGCTGGTGCAGAAGGTGACCCGGTGCGTCATGCCGGGAACACGCCGGTCGACAGATAGCGATCGCCGCGGTCGCAGACGATGAAGACGATGGTCGCGTTCTCGACCGTCGCCGCGATCTGCAGCGCGACCCAGCACGCGCCGGCGGCGGAGATGCCGGCGAAGATGCCTTCTTCGCGCGCGAGGCGGCGGGTCATCTCCTCGGCGTCGCCCTGGCTCACCAGCACGAGCTCGTCGACCGCCTTCGGGTCGTAGATCTTCGGCAGGTACTCCTCCGGCCACTTGCGGATGCCGGGGATGCGCGCGCCCTCGCTCGGCTGGGCGCCGACGATGCGCACGGCCGGCTTCTGTTCGCGCAGGTAGCGCGAGACGCCGGTGATCGTGCCGGTGGTGCCCATCGCGCTCACGAAGTGGGTGATGCGGCCGCCGGTGTCGCGCCAGATCTCCGGGCCGGTCGTTTCATAGTGGACGCGCGGGTTGTCGGGGTTGGCGAACTGGTCGAGGACCACGCCCTTTCGGTCCTTCTCGAGCTGGGTCGCGAGGTCGCGGGCGTATTCCATGCCGCCTGAGCGCGGCGTCAGGATCAGCTCGGCGCCGAAGGCCTTCATCGTCTGCGCCCGCTCGATGCTCAGGTCTTCGGGCATGACGAGGAGCATGCGGTAGCCACGGATCGCCGCCGCCATGGCGAGCGCGATGCCGGTGTTGCCGGAGGTCGCCTCGATCAGCGTGTCGCCCGGCTTGATCGTGCCCCGCTCCTCGGCGCGACGGATCATGCTGATGGCCGGCCGGTCCTTCACCGATCCGGCCGGGTTGTTGCCCTCGAGCTTGCCGAGAACGACGTTGCCGCGCGCGGCGCCGGCATCTGCGGGCAGCCGCACGAGACGCACCAGCGGCGTGTTGCCGATGACGTCTTCGAGGGTGGGGTAGTGGGGCGCGTCGTCGCTCATGCGTGGCTTCGGACCGCGCTGGTGCCTCGGGTCGGAATCGAACCGACACTCCTCGCGGAAAAGGATTTTGAGTCCTTCGCGTCTACCAATTTCGCCACCGAGGCCGGTGCTAGCGGAGGCCGGAAGTTTGCCACATGGGTCGTAGACTCGGCGTCGCCTCGCGCCCTCCAGGAACCACCAGAATGCCGCCGCTTCCTCCTGTCACCCAGGCCCTCCTGCTCGCCAATGTGGCCGTGTTCTTCCTGGGCGAGCTCCTCGGGCCCAACCTGCTCGCGCCGTTCTGGCTCTGGCCCGTGGGGACCAGCTTCTGGCCCTGGCAGATCGGCACGTACGCCTTCATCCACGGCAGCTTCAACCACCTGTTCTTCAACATGCTGGGGCTGTGGATGTTCGGGGCGGAGCTCGAGCAGCTCTGGGGCCGCAAGCGCTTCATGGTCTTCTACGGCTCGAGCGTGCTGGCCGCGGCGCTGACCCAGCTCGTCGTCAACGCCGTCATCGGCTCGGGCGCGCCGACGGTCGGCGCCTCGGGCGGCCTGTTCGGGCTGCTGCTGGCGTTCGCGATGATCTTCCCGAACCGGATCATCCTGCTGTTCTTCGTGATCCCGATGAAGGCGAAGTACCTCGTGCTGCTGTACGGCATCCTCGAGCTCTACCAGGGCGCGACGGTCATGAACAGCGGTGTGGCGCACTTCGCCCACCTCGGCGGCATGCTCGGCGGGCTGCTTACCCTGCGCTACTGGCGCGGCCAGGCGCCGTTCGGGCGGCGCTGAGCCGCGACCCCGGCCCTGCCGACGCGCCGACCGACGCCAAAGGCCCTGCGGCGCGCACGGCACGAAGGCGAGGTCATGCTGCGTCGTCCGGCCCGTCCCGTCGGCCAGATTGCAGCGAGGGCAGCATGAAGAAGTGGTCGCCTTTCACCTTGCGCTCCGTCCTCGCCGGCGGGCTGCTGGCCGGGCTCGCGGCTCTGCCTGCGGCGGCATCCCCAGGGGTCGGCGTGGCCGGCGCCAGCCCGGCCGCGGCGGCGCAGCTCGAAGCCAGCCAGATGGCGCTCCACCGCGCCCATGCCGCGGTAGTCGGCGTCGAGGTCAGCGCCATCGACGACGCTCGGTCGATCGCCACGCTGGGCCGCGAGCGCCGCGGCTCGGGCGTGCTGATCGGCGACGACGGCCTGGTGCTCACGATCGGCTACCTGATCCTCGAAGCCGATCACGTCGATCTCGTCGTCGCCGGCAAGCGCGTGCCGGCCCGCGTCGTCGCCTACGACCTGGCCACCGGCTTCGGCATGGTCCGCGCGCTCGCGCCGCTCGGCCTGCAGCCGGTGCCGCTCGGCGCCTCGGCCGCGCTTTCGGGCGAGGAGCCGCTGCTGGTCGCGAGCGGCGGCGATTCGGGCGATCTCAGCCTGGCAAAGCTCGTCTCCCGACGAGCGTTCTCAGGCTACTGGGAATACCACATCGACGGCGCGCTCTTCACCGCGCCGGCCCGCACCGACCACAGCGGCGCCGGCCTCTTCACTGCAGGCGGCGAGCTCGTCGGCATCGGCTCGCTGATCGTCGCCGACGCGGCCGGGCGCGACTCACCGGCGCAGCGCGGCAACATGTTCGTGCCGGTCGACCTTCTCAAGCCGATCCTCGACGATCTGAAGGCGCGCGGCGCGTCGCCGGGCAGCACCCGCGCCTGGCTCGGCCTCAACTGCGTCGAGTACGGCGGCCAGGTCCGCGTGCTCCGCCTCACCGGCGAGAGCCCGGCCGAAGACGCCGGCGTGCAGCCGGGCGACACGATCGTCGCCGTCGACGGCACGCCGGTCGGCGACCTGGCCTCGTTCTACAAGACGCTGTGGCAGGGCGGGCGGGCCGAGCGCGAAGTCGTGCTCGACATCCGCCGTGGCGCCGCCGCGTTGCGCCTTCAGGTGCAGGCGGTGGATCGCATGCGGACGCTGATGCGGCCGCAGGGCGTCTAGATGTTGATGGTCAATAGGTTGTTCCCGTTCAGTCTGGAAGCGGGAGGCCTATAGCCGAGAGCCGAGTGGGCTCGACGGTTGTTG
>CAXSEJ010000209.1:0-4501 GCA_964236395.1 uncultured Rhizobacter sp. | reverse complement strand
CGAGGGGCGGGTGAGCGGCGCCACGGCCTGGGCAGGCGCTGGCGGCACCGTGTGCGCACGCGCCGGCGGCGCAGCCTGCGCTGGCGTGGCTGGCAAGGTCGGCGGCCGCCCCGGCGGCACCGTGGCCGGTCCGCGCGGTTCGATCTGCGTCGCGCCACCATGCGGCGTCGGCACCCGGGCCGCCGGGCCGAAGCCGGCCGGCGCCGGCGCCGGTGCCGGCGCGCCCGGCGCCATCGCCGCGGTCGGCAGATGCGTCGGGATGTGGGCGGTGACGGCGGTCGGCGCCCGGGTCGGCGGTGCTCCCGTGACGCGCGTGCGGTCGTCGACCGGCGCCAGCGCCGCGGCGGCGCCGGGCAACGTGATGCCGGGACGACCGCGCGCAGGGATCTGGGCCCGGCCGTCGAGCACCGCGCGCAAATCCTCGCCGCTCTGCGGACGCTGGTTCGGGCGGACCGTCAGCATCCAGCCGAGCGCTTCCAGGAACAGGGGCGAGACACCCGGAACGATGCGGTGCTCGACCGCGTCGGTCTCGTCCTGCACCGCACGCGCCGTCGCCGGCGCCGGCGGCGCGCCGAACAGCAGGTAGTGGATGACGGCACCGAGCGCGTAGAGGTCGGTCCACGGGCCCTGGCGCAGCTGCGCCATCTCGGCGTACTGCTCGATCGGCGCGTAGCTGGGCTTGAGGATGGCGGTGAGCGACTGGGTCCGGTCGCTGATGACGCGGCGGGCGGCGCCGAAGTCGAGCAGCACCGGCGGGCCATCGGGCGGCAGCAGGATGTTGTCGGGCGCGATGTCGCGGTGGTAGACGCCCTCGCGGTGCAGCAGCTCGAGCGCCGACAGGATGGGCGCGATCACGCTGCGCACCCACGCCTCGTTGGGCGGGTGCGCCATCGCCCGCCGCGTGTCGCGCAGCGTCACGCCCTGCAGGAACGGCATCACCATGTAGGCGGTGGCGTTGTCTTCCCAGAACCGGTACACCTTGACCAGCGACGGGTGGTCGAAGCGGGCCAGCAGCCGGGCCTCGTTCACGAACGAGCGCAGGCCGATGGCGTAGGTCTCGGCGAACGAGCTCGAGCGCACCGTGATCTGCGGCCCCTCGCCCCGCGCCGCCAGCGACGCCGGCATGTACTCCTTCAGCGCCACCTCGCGTCCCAGCGAGTGGTCGTGGGCCAGGTAGACGATGCCGAAGCCGCCGACGCCGAGCACCCGGCGGATCTCGAATTCTCCGAAGCGCGTGCCCGGCGGCAAGGCATCGTGGTCCATTCTCGACAGGGGCAGCGGGGGACGGGCGGGGGTCGGCGGCAGGGTGCTCATCGGCGGATTCCGAGCTTACCGCAGGGCTCCGCGATGCAGGCACCTCCAGCCGGGGCAAGCGCTGAGCGGAAAATGCACCGGCAGCCACCGCCTCCACCACCCATCGCACGTCATGGCCACGATCCTCCAGCACACCCCCGTCGGCCAGCGCGTCGGCATCGCCTTCTCGGGCGGCCTCGACACCAGCGCGGCGTTGCACTGGATGCGACAAAAGGGTGCCATCCCTTACGCCTACACCGCCCACCTCGGCCAGCCCGACGAGCCGGACTACGACGAGATCCCGCGCCGCGCCATGCAGTACGGCGCCGAGCAGGCGCGGCTCGTCGACTGCCGCAACCAGCTCGCCGCCGAAGGCCTCGCCGCGCTGCAGTGCGGCGCCTTCCACATCTCGACCGCCGGGATGACCTACTTCAACACCACGCCGCTCGGCCGGGCCGTCACCGGCACGATGCTCGTCGCGGCGATGAAGGAGGAAGGCGTCGACATCTGGGGCGATGGCAGCACGTACAAGGGCAACGACATCGAGCGCTTCTACCGCTACGGGCTCCTGGTGAACCCCGACCTGCGCATCTACAAGCCGTGGCTCGACCAGGCCTTCATCGACGAGCTCGGCGGCCGGGCGGAGATGTCGGAGTACATGCGCCAGGCTGGTTTCGCCTACAAGATGGCGTCGGAGAAGGCGTACTCGACCGACTCCAACCTGCTCGGCGCGACCCACGAAGCGAAGCACCTGGAGCAGCTCTCGAGCGGCATCAGGATCGTCGAGCCGATCATGGGCGTCGCCTTCTGGCGCGACGAGGTCGAGGTGAAGCGCGAAGAGGTCACGGTGCGCTTCGTCGAGGGCCGGCCCGTGGCGCTCAACGGGGTCGAGTTCGCCGGGCTAGTCGACCTGCTGCTCGAGGCCAACCGCGTCGGCGGACGGCACGGCCTGGGCATGAGCGACCAGATCGAAAACCGCATCATCGAGGCGAAGAGCCGCGGCATCTACGAGGCCCCGGGCCTGGCGCTGCTCTTCATCGCCTACGAGCGGCTGGTCACCGGCATCCACAACGAAGACACGATCGAGCAGTACCGCGATCACGGCCGCCGCCTCGGCCGGCTGCTCTACCAGGGCCGCTGGTTCGACCCGCAATCGATCATGCTGCGCGAGACCGCCGAGCGCTGGGTCGCCCGCGCCGTCACCGGCGAGGTGACCATCGAGCTCCGGCGCGGCAACGACTACTCGATCCTCGACACGCGCTCGCCGAACCTCAGCTACCGGCCCGAGCGCCTGACGATGGAAAGCGGCGAGTCGCCCTTCTCGCCGCAGGACCGCATCGGCCAGCTGACGATGCGAAATCTCGACATCGCCGACACGCGCGACAAGCTCGCCACCTATGCGCGGATCGGCCTGCTGACGGCCGGCGCAGGCATCGCCTTGCCGCAGTTGCCGGTCGACGACGAAGGCTGAGACGGCTCGAGAAGCTCCTGTAGCCAACGCTGATTCAGCTTGCCGAAACCGCCCTTTGCCTTGCAAGCGACGCTCCGAACACCAGCAGCCCGCTGAGCGAGAGCAAGGCGCCGACCCAGCCGAGCGAGACCCATCCCCAGCCGGCGGCGATGGCCAGGCCGCCGAGCCAGGCGCCGAGCGCGTTGGCAAAATTGAACGCCGAATGGTTCAGCGCCGCGGCCAGGGTCTGCGCATCGCCGGCCACGTCCATCAGCCGAATCTGCAACGCCGGCCCGAGCGCCATGAGGCTACCGAGCCCGAACACGGCGAGCAGCGCGGTCGGCACCTGCTGCACGAAGATGCCGAAGCCGGCCAGCAGGATGGCCGAATAGAGCAGCGTGCCGCCGATCGTCGGCATCAGCGCACGGTCGGCCAGGCGCGCGCCGAGCATGTTGCCCGCCACGCCGCCGAGGCCGAACAGCGAAAGCACCAGCGGCACCTGGGCGGCGTCGAGGCCGCTCACTTCCACGAGCGTCGGCTTGATGTAGCTGAAGACGCAGAACATGCCGCCGGAGCCGATGCCGGCGATGGCCAGCGTCAGCCAGACCTGGGGGCGCGCGAGCGCACCGAGCTCGCGCATCGGACTGGCGCTGGCGTCGGCGGGCATGTCGGGCACGCCGTAGCGAATGAGCAGGGCGCCGAGCAGCGCGACGATGCCGACGAAGACGAACGCGGCGCGCCAGCCGAACTGCTGGCCGAGCCAGGCAGCCACCGGCACGCCGACCAGCATCGCGCTCGTCAGGCCGAGCATCACGAAGCCGACCGCGCGGGCGCGCTGGTCGGGGGGCGCGAGCGCAGCGGCCACCAGCGCGGCGACGCCGAAGTAGGTGCCGTGCGGCAGCCCGCAGGCGAAGCGCACGACGCCTACCGCCAGCGGGCCGGGCACGAGCGCGGTGGCGAAGTTGGCGAGCGCGTAGAAGGTCATCAGCGCGACCAGCAGCGCTCGCCGCGGCCAGCGCGCGGCGAGCACCGCCAGCACCGGGGCGCCGACGACAACGCCCACGGCATAGGCGCTGATCAGATGGCCCGCCGCGGGGATGGAAGTGCCGAGGTCGCGGGCCACTTCGGGCAGCAAGCCCATGATCACGAACTCGCCGGTGCCGATCGAGAAGCCGCCGACGCCGAGCGCCAGCAGCGCGCGGGCCGAGTGGGAGCGGCCGGAAGCGCCCGGTTGGCCGGCCTGCGGCGAGATCGACATGCAGGCGACTATGCCCGGGTTGCGACCGTGAAGCGCGCGCGCACGTGGTGCGGCTGCTCGATGTGGCCAGGCTGGAGTCATGAAAAATGCGCGATGCTTCGACCCTGACGCAGCGCCATAGGTGAAGGGCATGAGCTTGTTTCCCAGCTTCGAGACGCGGACGGTGCCGGTCGCCGACGGCATCCAGATCAACGCTCTGGTCGGCGGCAGCGGCCCGCCGCTGCTGCTGATCCACGGCCATCCGCAAACGCATGTGGCCTGGTGGAAGGTGGCGCCGAAGCTCGCCGAGCGCTTCACCGTCGTGGCCACCGACATGCGGGGCTATGGCGACTCCAGCAAGCCGGCCAGCGGCTATTCGAAGCGCGAGATGGCCGCCGATCAGGTCGAGGTGATGAAGCGGCTCGGCTTCGACCGTTTCCAGGCCGTGGGCCATGACCGGGGTGGGCGCCTGTTGCACCGTCTCATGCTCGACCATCCCGACGCCGTGTCTCGCGGCGCCG
>CAXSEJ010000208.1:0-4524 GCA_964236395.1 uncultured Rhizobacter sp. | reverse complement strand
GCGCAAGCTCGCCTACAAGGAGCAGCGCGAGCTCGACGCCTTGCCGGCCCGCATCGAGGCGCTCGAGGCGGAACAGAAGGACCTCGCCGCGCTGATCGCGAGCGACGGCTTCTACACCGATGACCCGGCCCGGGCCGAAGCCGTGCAGATGCGCTTTGCGCAGATCGACGACGAGCTGCTCGTCGCGCTCGAGCGCTGGGAAGCGCTCGGCGCCCGCTGAGCACCGTTGGCGTAAACAGCGCGTCCGGTCGTCGACCCCTCGATCGGGGGGAGCCTGGCGCCTTTGTCCGGCGTGCATGCGGCTTGCTACAGGCCGGCGCTCCCTTCCCTTTTCGCAAAGGACTCCCGCCATGTTCACGACCCATCGTCTCTCGTCCGCCTTTACAAACCGGTCGCGAACCCTCGCGATGGGCGCCACCGTTGTGGCGGCGCTGGGCGCCGGCCCGGCTTTGGCGCAGACCCAGTTCGTCGGCTATACCGACGGCTGCTTCGGCATGGCCTGTGTTCCGCCGACCACCGCCGGTGGAACGCAGACGGCGACCTTTCAAGGCCTGACCTACACGGCGTCGACCTTCAACGCGACCACGTCGAACGGTTTCCTCGGCATCGGCAGCTCCCCGGCCACGCCGAACTTCAACAACCTCGGTTCGTTCAGCCTGTCGGGCGCACCGTTCTCCTATTCCGGAGACTTCGATCTTCGCGTCACGTTCCAGCTGCCGTCCGGAATCATTCCGGGCTCGGCGATCTTTACCGACGTGGTTACCGGCAGCGTCAGTGCCAGCAACGTCGGCGGCGTGTTCATCGACTTCGACAACACGCCCAAGTCCTTCAGCTTCGGCTCCGGCGCCACGGCGGGAACGTTCACGTTCCTTGTCAATGATCTCGCAATTACCGCCGGCGATCCCCCGGTCGCGCTGACCGGCGTCATCCGGGCCGCGGTGACGGCGCCAGTACCCGAGCCCGAGACGTATGCGCTGATGGTTGCCGGCCTGGGCGCTCTCGGCTTCGTCGCACGCCGGCGCAGGCGGGCCTGACGGCCGCTTCTTGACTAAAGGGCCGCTCGGGCGGCGGCCAGCGCCTTCCAGAAGCGCACGTCCTGCGACGTTGCGAAGTTGATGCGCATCAGCATCGTCGGCCGCGGCCTGGCGTGGAACAGCGAGCCCGGCGCGATCAGCCACTCGTCGAGCAGCATGTGGGCGAGACGGTCGCTGTCGACGCCGGTGTCCACCCAACCGAAGAGGCCGCGGGGCTCGGCCGCGAAGACACAGCCGTGCGCCTCGGCAAGCTTGACCGTGCGTGCCCGCGCCGCGGCCAGCCGCTGCACGACGCGCTCGGCATGGCGGCGCAGCCAGCCGTGCTCGAGGCAATGCGCCATCGCCAGCTCGCCGCTGCCCGGCGAGGTGAGCGTGCTGAGCAGCTTGGTGTCGATGAAGCGCTCGACCAGCGCAGGCGCCGCCGCCAGGTAGCCGACGCGCCAGTTCGGCGTCAGGATCTTCGAGAAGCCCGAGATGTAGATCGTGCGTTCGAGCGCGTCGAGGGCGGCCAGGCGTGGCGCGTGCGCCGGGGCGAGGTGCGCATAGGTGTCGTCTTCGGCGATCAGGAAATCGAACTCCTGCGCGAGCTGCAGCACCCGGTGGGCGGCCTGCAGGCTGAGCGACGCGCCGGTCGGGTTGTGCAGCACCGACACGGTGACGTAGAGGCGTGGCCGGGCCGCGGGTGGCTGGGCCTCGATCAGGCGGCGCATGGCGGCCACATCGGGCCCGTTCTCGCCGCGCTGCACCGGCAGGACGTGCAAGCCGAGCGCGGCGAGGCGGGCGTACTCGACCGACCAGCCGGGCTCGTCGACGAGCACGCTGTCGCCGGCGCGCAGCAAGGTGCGGGTGACGATGTCGAGTGCATGCGTGGCGCCGATGGTGGTGACGATCTGCTCGGGCACGGCGGCGATGCCGTGGTCGGCGAGCTTGACGGCGAGCGCCCGGCGCAGGCGCAGCTCGCCGGCGGGGTCGCCGTACTGCAGCGCGGTCGCTTCGGTCTGCCGCGCCGAGGTGGCGCGCCGCATCGCGGTGGCGAGCAGGGCCGCGTCGAGCCAGTCGGCGGGCAGGGTGCCGAAGCCGGGCATGGGCCGCTCGCCCGGCGCCTGGAACATGCCGCGGATGAGGGCGGTGGCGCTGTTCGGCATCGGCCGGCCCGCCATGGGCCGGTCCGGCCCAGGAGCTCCGTCGCGTGCGGCGTCGGCGCTCGGGCGCACGAAGAAGCCGCGCTGGCGCCTCGCCTCGATGAGGCCGAGCGCCTGCAGATGGTCGTACGCCGCCACCACCGTGTGCGGGCTCACGGCATGGTGGCGCGCGCATTCGCGCACCGACGGCAGGCGGGCGCCGGCCACGAGCAGGCGCTGACGGATGTGCTCGGCGTAGCGCTGGGCGAGCTGCTCGGCCAGCGTCGTGTCGGAGCCGCGGCTCATGGCGGCGCCGGCGCGTGCCGGAGCGGGGAGGGATACAGCACGTGTCGCCATGATCGAAAGTGTATCGGTCCTGTGCTGGTCGGCCGGCCTACACTTCGACCCCTCATGAACACGGCCGACTCTTGAACACGCCCGATTCCAGCCGAGTGTCCCGCGGGTTGTGGCTCGGCGCGGTCGGCGTGCTGCTGTTCGCGATGACGGCACCGATGACGCGGCTCGCCGTCGGCCCGGCCGACGCGCCGCAGCTCTCGCCGCTGTTCGTCACCGCCGGCCGGGCCGCCTTCGCCGGCTTGCTGAGCTGCGTCTACCTGGCCGTGCTGCGCGTGCCGCGGCCTCGGCGCGCGCAGCTTGGCATGCTCTTCGTTTCCGCGTTCGGCACGGTGGTCGGCTTCCCGCTCTGCCTCGGCCTGGCCTTGCGCCACGTCGACGCGGTGCACGCCGCCGTCGTCACCGGCGTGCTGCCCCTGGCCACTGCCGTCGCCGCCGCCATCGCCTTCCGGCAACGGCCATCGAACGGCTTCTGGGTCTGTGCCGCGGCCGGGGCGCTGCTCGTCGTGGCCTTCGCCGCCTACCGAGGCAGCGGCGCGGTGGCGCCCGCCGACGGGCTGCTGCTCGCCTCCGTGGCGTGCGCGGCAATCGGCTACGTCGCCGGCGCGCGGCTCTCGGCGCAGATGCCGGCAGAACACGTGATCTGCTGGGTGCTCGTGATCAGCCTGCCGCTCACGCTGCCCGTCACCTGGCTGGCATGGCCCGCCTTGCCGGCGAGGGCAGCGGCGTGGGGCGGCTTCGCCTACGTGACCGTCTTCTCGATGTGGCTGGGCTTTTTCGCCTGGTACCGCGGCCTCGCTCTCGGCGGCACGGTGCGGGTCAGCCAGGTGCAGCTCGCCCAGCCTTTCCTGTCGATGCTGTTCGCGGTGCCGATCCTGGGCGAGCGGCTCGACGCCGTCACCGTCGGCTTCGCGCTGGCGGTCGTCGCCACCGTCTTTCTCGGCCGCCTCATGCCCGTGGGCGCGGCCTCCGCGGCGTCCGCGCCGCCTCTCGCGGCGAGGTCCCCATGAGCGATTCCCCTTCGTCCGGTCCGTGGCGGCTGGCCGCGCGCACCGAGCGCATGAACCCGTCGGCGATCCGCGAGATCCTGAAGCTCACCGAGCGCCCGGGCATCACCTCGCTCGCGGGCGGCCTGCCGTCGGCCGACACCTTCCCGGTCGAGGCGGTGCGCGAAGCGACGGCGCGGGTGCTGCGCGACACGCCGCACGAGGCGCTGCAGTACGCCGGCAGCGAGGGCTTCGGGCCGCTGCGCGAATGGGTCGCGGCCGAGATGGCGCGGCAAGGGATGGCGGTCGGCGCCGACCGGGTGCTCATCACCACCGGCTCGCAGCAGGGCCTCGACCTCGTCGGCAAGGTGCTGATCGATGCCGGCAGCACGGTCGCGGTCGAGTCGCCCACCTACCTCGGCGCGCTCCAGGCCTTCGTGCCCTACGAGCCGGCGTTCGTGACCGTGGCCGGCGACGAGGAGGGCCCGATCCCGGAGTCGCTCGACGAGGACGCTGCCGGTGCGCGCTTCTTCTACGTGCTGCCCAACTTCCAGAACCCGAGCGGCGACTCGATCGGCGCGGCCCGGCGCGACGCCCTCGTGCGCGCCGCCGCGGCGCACGGCATGCCCCTGGTCGAGGACAACCCTTACGGCGACCTCTGGTACGACCAGCCGCCCGACCGGCCGCTGGCGGCGCGCTGGCCGGAGGGCACGGTGTACTGCGGCAGCTTCTCCAAGGTGCTGGCGCCGGGCCTGCGCCTCGGCTACGTCATTGCGCCGGCCCGGGTGTTCGCCAAGCTCGTCGAGGCCAAGCAGGCGGCCGACCTGCACACCCCGGGCTTCAACCAGCGCATCGTCCACGAGATCGTCAGGGACGGCTTCCTCGATCGCCACACGCCGACCATCCGCGCCCGCTACCGCGCCCATCGCGACGCCATGCAGGCCGCCCTGAAGGCGCACCTGCCGAGCTCCGGCCCGCTCGCCTGCCGCTGGCGCGTGCCGGGCGGCGGCATGTTCTTCTGGGTCGAGC
>CAXSEJ010000207.1:0-4605 GCA_964236395.1 uncultured Rhizobacter sp. | reverse complement strand
GGCCCGAAGCGTCGAAGCTGACCACGCCGTAGCGCTCCGGGTCCTGCACGTGATACGCGAACACCGTCGCGCCGCCTTCGCGATCGGCCGCCGAGCGCAGCAGGCGCTGCAGGTCGTGACCGTAGAAGATGTTGTCGCCGAGCACCAGGGCGCTCGGCCGGCCGCCGACGAAGTCCTTGCCGAGGATGAAGGCCTGCGCCAGCCCGTCGGGGCTCGGCTGCACGCAGTAGCTGATGGCCAGGCCCCACTGGCTGCCGTCGCCGAGCAGCTCGGCGAATCGCGGCGTGTCCTGCGGCGTGCTGATGACCAGGATGTCGCGGATGCCCGCGAGCATCAGCGTGCTCAGCGGGTAGTACACCATCGGCTTGTCGTACACCGGCAGCAGCTGCTTGCTGAGCGCGCGCGTCGCCGGGTGCAGGCGGGTGCCGGAGCCGCCGGCGAGGATCAGGCCCTTGCGGCTCGTCGGCGGGCGGGAAACGGGCATCGTGGCGGGCATCGTGGAGGGCATCGATCAGGCTCGCTGGAACATCTCGTCGAGAGCACGTTCGATGCCGGACTGCCACGGCGGCAGGACGAGAGCGAAGGTGCGGCGGATCTTGGTCGTGTCGAGGCGGGAGTTGGCCGGCCGTCGCGCCGGCGTCGGGTACTCGCTGCTGGCGATCGGCCGGATCGCGTCGTCGGCCACCCGCACCGGCCGGCCGCGCCCCCTGGCGTAGGCGATCACGTGCCGGGCGTAGCCGTGCCAGCTGCACTCGCCGGCCGCGGCGAGGTGGTAGGTGCCGCCGGCATCGGCCGCCCCGGGCGCCGCGCCGGTCACCTGGCGGAGCATGTGGGCGGTGGCGTCGGCGAGCAGCTCCGCGCCCGTCGGTGCGCCGATCTGGTCGGCCACCACCGAAAGCGTCTCGCGCTCGCCGGCCAGGCGCAGCATCGTCTTGGCGAAGTTGTCGCCGCGCGCGCCGTAGACCCAGCTGGTGCGCACGACCAGGTGGCGGCAGCCGCTGGCCCGGACGGCTTCCTCGCCGGCGAGCTTGGTCCGTCCGTAAACGCTGAGCGCTCCGGTGGCGTCGTCTTCGCGCCAGGGCGCCTGGCCGCTGCCGTCGAAGACGTAGTCGGTGCTGTAGTGAACCAGCCAGGCGCCGCGGGCTGCGGCGGCGCGGGCCAGCACCCCCGGCGCCGTCGCATTGATCGCCCGGGCGAGATCGGGCTCCGACTCGCAGCGGTCGACCGCCGTGTGGGCGGCGGCGTTGACCACGACATCGGGCGCCGCCGCATCGACCACGCCCTGCAGGCTCTCTGGTCGCGAGAAGTCGGCGGCCACCGTCATGCCAGCGTCGATGCCGGCCAGGGTCACGTCGCCCAGCACGGCGAGCGAGCGCTGCAGTTCCCAGCCGACCTGGCCGCTGGCGCCGAGCAGGAGGATCTTCATGCGCTGGTCCGCTCCGCGTAGTTCGCGGCCATCCACTCGCGGTAGGCGCCGCTCTGCACCCGCGCCACCCAGTCCGGGTTCGCGAGGTACCACTCGACCGTCTTGCGCAGGCCGGTTTCGAACGTCTCCGCCGGGCGCCAGCCGAGGTCGCGCTCGAGCTTGCGCGCGTCGATGGCGTAGCGGCGGTCGTGGCCCGGGCGGTCGGTCACGAAGGTGACGAGGCGCTCGTGGCGGCCGGCCGGGTCGGGCCGCAGTTCGTCGAGCAGGGCGCAGATCGACTGCACGATCTCGATGTTGCGCTTCTCGTTCCAGCCGCCCACGTTGTAGGTCTCGCCGACCCGGCCGCGGGCCAGCACCTCGCGCAACGCCGCGCAGTGGTCGCCGACGTAGAGCCAGTCGCGCACCTGGCGGCCGTCGCCATAGACGGGCAGCGGCTTGCCGGCAAGGGCGTTGACGATCGTCAGCGGGATGAGCTTCTCGGGGAAGTGCAGCGGCCCGTAGTTGTTCGAGCAGTTGGTCGTGACGACCGGCATGCCGTAGGTGCGGTGCCAGGCGCGCACGAGGTGGTCGCTGGCCGCCTTGCTCGCCGAGTACGGGCTGCTCGGATCGTAGCCATGCGTCTCCGCGAAGGGCGCATCGTCGGGCTCCAGCGAGCCGTAGACCTCGTCGGTCGAGACGTGGTGGAAGCGAAATGCCGCGCGTTCGTCGGCGCCGAGGGTGCTCCAGTGGGCGCGCGCCGCCTCGAGCAGCGCGAAAGTGCCCTCGACGTTCGTGCGCACGAACGCCCCCGGCCCGTGGATGCTGCGGTCGACGTGGCTTTCGGCCGCCAGGTGCACGACGGCACGCGGCCGGTGCTCGGCGAAGAGGCGCGCGAGCAGTTCGCGGTCGCAGATGTCGCCGTGCACGAACACGTGCCGGGCGTCGCCCTGCAGCGCGGCCAGGTTGTCGAGGTTGCCGGCGTAGGTCAGCGCGTCGAGATTGACGACGCCTTCGTCGCTGCCGGCGAGCCAGTCGAGGACGAAATGGGAGCCGATGAAGCCGGCGCCACCGGTGACGAGGAGCATGGAAGGTGATGGGAGCAAGGGGCCGGCCGATTATCGACGGGCCGGCTCAGGCCGCCAGGCAGCGTTCCGGGCGCCAGCCGTAAAGCCACTCGAGCGCGTCGTAGAAACGCTCCGGCGTGCGGCCCTTCCACAGGTCGTTGCGCACCAGTCGCTCGACGCCACGGGCGTGGTACACGCGGCCCATCTCGCGGGTCATGAGCACGACCCGGGCCGTGCGGGCCACGCGCGAGCGCTCGTAGAGCGCGAGCGCGGCTTCGATGTCGCCCGGGTGCGCCTCGACCGCGGCGCCGAGCGTGGCCGCGTCTTCGAGCGCCATGCAGGCGCCCTGGGCGAGGTACTGCAGCATCGGGTGCGCCGCGTCGCCGAGCAGCGTGCAGCGGCCGACGCTCCAGCGCCCGATCGGTTCGCGGTCGGCGGTCGACCAGCGCTTCCAGCTCTTGGGCAGGCCGAGCAGGCGCCGCGGCCGCTCGCTGATGCCCTGGAAATACGACTCCACCTCGGCCGCGCTGCCCTCTGTGACGCCCCACTCCTCGCGCTCGCGGCTGTGGAAGGTGACGACGAGGTTGAACTGCTCCCCGTTGCGGAGCGGGTAGTGCACGAGGTGGCAGTCCGGCCCGGCCCAGACCACCGGCGCGTTGATGCGGAGATCGGCCGGAAAGTCGCCCGCCTCGACGACCGCGCGGTAGACGACGTGCCCGGACACCCGCACCGGGTCGCCCACGAGCTGCCGTCGGCACGCCGACTTGACGCCGTCGCAGCCGATCAGCGCGCTGCCCCGGTGCGTCGCACCCGCGGCGTCGACGATGTCGACGCCGCCGTCGTGCGCCTGGAAGCGCTCGACGCGCACACCGGTCGAGACCGCGATGCGCCCGCTTCGACGCGCTCCGTCCAGCAGGGCGCCATGAACGTCGGCCCGGTGAATGACGGCGTAGGGGTTGCCGAAGCGCTCGCGGAAGGCATCACCGAAAGGCACCGAGCAAACCACCGATTCGTCGACCGCGTCGAGCAACTCCATTCGCTCGGTGTAGACCGCCAGGCTGCGTGCGCGCTGCCCGATGCCGAGGGCGTCGCAGGCGGCGAAGGCATTCGGGCCGAACTGCACGCCGGCGCCGATCTCGGCAAGCTCCGCCGCCTGTTCGAGCACGTGCACGTCGAGGCCGCAACGCGCCAGCGCCAGGGCGGCGGCGAGGCCGCCGATGCCGCCTCCGGCGACGAGAACGGGAGCGACTGGAGCAGGAACTGACATGGGCGCCCTCGACGAGGCGCCGAGTGTGCACCGGAGGCTAGATGCCGCCGACGAGCAGCCCGGTGCTGACGGCCGCCAGCGTGAGCACGAGGGCCAGCACGAGCAGGCGGCCGAACCGAAGCGGCTCGTCGGTGCCGATCTTGAGCGCGGCGAACGTGGAATCGGGGAACTGCATCCGCGGACGATACGGCCCGGGCCGGCAATGCGCATCCCCCGGGGTGATGAGGCGCGGCGAAAGCAGGCATTTCGCCACGCCACGGGCTCACTGGGGTCGCGCGCCTCGGCGACCGGGCCCGCGTTCAGGGGCGGCGCGGCGGTGTCGGGCGTGCACGGTAGTTGCCACGTCAACGGCGCAACGAACGTCGCAACCGCCACAGAAAGGAAGTCTTCATGTTCGCTCACAACAAGCGCCTCCAGTACACCGTCCGGGTCGAGGAATGCAATCCCGGCCTCGCCAACCTCATGCTCGAGCAGTTCGGCGGCCCGCAGGGCGAGCTCGCCGCCGCCATGCGCTACTTCTCGCAGCACCTTGCCGAGGACGATCCCGGCCGGCGCGACATGCTCATCGACATCGCCACCGAGGAGCTGAGCCATCTCGAAGTGATCGGCACCATCGTCGCCATGCTCAACAAGAACGCGAAGGGGCGCCTCGCCGAAGGCGTCGACAGCGAGGCCGACATGTACCGCCAGATCTCCGGCGCAGGCAACAGCTCGCACGTCACCCAGGTCCTGTATGGCGGCGGCCCGGCGCTGACGAACTCGGGCGGCCAGCTCTGGAACGCCGGCTACATCGACACGATCGGCGACCCGGCCGCCGACCTGCGCTCGAACATCGCCGCCGAGTCGCGCGCCAAGATCGTCTACGAGCG
>CAXSEJ010000206.1:2426-4629 GCA_964236395.1 uncultured Rhizobacter sp. | reverse complement strand
AAGTTCGAACGCGGCTTCGCCAAGGCGATCAACATCCAGGGCACCGACCACCACGGCACGATCGCACGCGTGCGCGCCGGGCTGCAGGCAGCCGGCGCGGGCGTGCCGCCGACCTTTCCCGACTACGTGCTCAACACGATGGTGCGCGTGGAGCGCGGCGGTGCCGAGGTCAAGATCTCCAAGCGCGCCGGCAACTACGTGACGCTGCGCGACCTCATCGACTGGACCAGCCGCGACGCGGTGCGCTTCTTCATGCTGAGCCGCAAGGCCGACACGGAATTCACTTTCGACGTCGACCTGGCACGCCAGCAGAACGACGAGAACCCGGTGTTCTACGTGCAATACGCGCACGCCCGCATCTGCTCGGTGCTGGCGCAGTTCACGGCCCGCCATGGCGGAGCCGGCGACGCTGCGGCTGGCCTGGCCACGGCCGATCTCTCGCGCCTCGACGCACCGAGCGAGACCGCGCTGATGAGAAAGCTCGCCGACTTTCCCGAGCTGCTGACGGCCGCCGCGGCCAGCCTGGCGCCGCACGAGCTCACCTTCTATCTTCGCGAACTGGCGGCTGCCTTCCACAGCTATTACGCGGCCGAGCGCTTCATCGTCGACGACGACCTGCCGCTCGCCCGCGCCCGCCTCGCCCTGCTGGCGGCGACGCGCCAGGTCCTGGCCAACGGCCTTGCGGTGCTCGGCGTCGACGCGCCGTCACGGATGAACAGAGAGACGAACGACGAATGAGCGGCCACCCTTCTTCGAAGCGCCAGCGCGGCGGCTTTCTCATCGGCCTGGTGGTCGGCCTGCTGATCGGCCTCGCCCTCGCCCTCGGCGTGGCCCTCTACGTGACCAAGGCACCCAACCCGTTCGTCAACAAGGTGCCGGCGCGGGCCGCCGGGCAAGACGCGGCAGAGGCCGAGCGCAACCGCAACTGGGACCCGAACGGCTCGCTGGCCGGCCGCAATCCGGCGCCGACCGCCTCGGCCCTCGACCCGGCGGCCCAGGCCGTCGTCCGGCCGACGCTGACGCCGCCGACCGTGATCGACCCGGTTCTGCCGGCAGCGAGCGCGCCGAAGCCGCTGCGCCAGGCGGAGTCGGCCGCGAGCGCGGCGACCGTGGCCAGCGTCGCACCCGGCCGCACCGCCTCGTCGGCACCGGCCGGTGCGACCAGTCCCTTCAGCTACTTCGTCCAGGCCGGCGCGTACTCCCGCAGCGAAGACGCCGAGCAGCAGCGTGCCAAGCTGGCGATGATGGGCGTCGAGAGCCGCCTCACCGAGCGCGAGCAGGGCGGGCGCATGGTGTACCGCGTGCGGGTCGGCCCCTTCGACCGGCGCGACGAAGCCGAGTCGACGAAGGAAAGGCTCGGCGAGTCGGGCGTCGAATCGGCGCTGGTGGCGGTTCAGAAGTGAGCACCCTGCGACGACGCCACGTCACCGGCGCACTGATCGGCGCTGGCCTTGTCGCCGCCCTCACGCCGGCGCGGTCGCAGCCGGGCCCCGTCGAGGGCGTGAATTACGTTCGCCTGGTCGAGCCGGTGCCGGCGATCGGCGGCGGCAAGATCGAAGTGATCGAGTTCTTCTGGTATGAGTGCCCGCACTGCCATGCCTTCGAGCCCGCGCTCGACGCCTGGAGCAAGCGCCTGCCCGCCGATGTGGCGTTGCGCCGCGTGCCGGTGTGGTTCCGCGAAGAGTCCTTCGGCCCGCTACAGCGCCTCTTCTACGCGCTGGAGAGCATGGGCCTGCTCGAGACGCTGCACCGGCGTGTCTTCAGCGCCATCCACGCCGACCACGTGCGTCTGCGTGGCCCGGAGGACATCGCGGCGTTCATGGCCAAAAACGGCGTCGACCCGCTGACCTTCCTCGGCGTCTACAACTCCTTCGCCGTGCAGTCGAAGGCACTGCAGGCGCGCCAGACGGCTGCCGCATACCAGATCGACGCCGTGCCCACGATGGGCGTGCAGGGCCGCTACTACACGAACGGCTCGCTCGCGAACGCCGGGCCGGCGGGGGCCGGCAACGGCAACAGCAACGGCAACAGCAACGATCGGATGCTCGCCGTCGTCGACGCGCTGGTGGCCAGGGTGCGAGGCGGCGGCAAGGGCTGAGCAGCAAGGCAGAGGCCGGCAACGCAGCCTGAGCGATCGCCGCTGTGAAGTGCGAGCGTGAACTGCGAGCGTGAACTGCGAGCGATGGCCGCTTCGTTCACGGGC
>CAXSEJ010000206.1:0-2326 GCA_964236395.1 uncultured Rhizobacter sp. | reverse complement strand
TGCGAGCGTGAACTGCGAGCGTGAACTGCGAGCGATGGCCGCTTCGTTCACGGGCCAGTCGACTAGAATTGCTCGCAAGATTCATGCCGTGACGCGGGCCGCCTGGTCTGCGACTTTCCCCCCACTTCTGTGCAGCGCCGGCCAAACCTTTTTATCGCTCCCTGGCTCGTCGCCGGGCTGATGTGCGCCCTGGCGGCACCGGCGCGGGCGGAGAAGGCCGATCGCTTCAAGCCGCTCAAGGTCGAGGCCGACCTGCCGGGCAAGATCGACCTGCTCAAGCAGTTCGTGGTCTTCAACGGCAACGTCGTGGTGACCAAGGGCACGATGGTCATCCACGCGGCCCGCATCGAGGTGCGCGAGCTGCCCGACGGCTACCACACCGCCGTTGCCTTCGGCTCGCCCGGCCAGCACGCCACCTTCCGGCAAAAGCGCGACGGCGTCGACGAGTTCATCGCCGGCGACGCCGAGCGGCTCGAGTACGACGGCAAGTCCGACGTGGTGCGCTTCGTCACCAACGCCCTGGTCAAGCGCCTGCGCGGCGCCGATGCCAGCGACGAGATCTCCGGCAACCTCGTCACCTACGACAGCAACACCGAGGTCTTCAACGTCACCGGCGGTGCCCGCGCCACGGCCGCCAATCCGGGCGGCCGGGTCCGCGCCACGCTGACGCCGAAGGAAGGCACGCCGGCCGCGCTCGAAGCGGGGCGTGCGGCCGCGTCGAGCGCGGCAGCGTCGCAGCCGGCACTGCGCACCGCCCCGGCGCTGCCGGTCAAGCCATGACCACGCTGGCTGCCGACACGGCCGCGACGGTCGCTGCGCCCGCCACTGTCGCCACTGTCGCCGCGGCCGCTCCGGCCAGCGCGCACCGGCTCGAAGCGCGCGGCCTGCGCAAGTCGTACGGCTCGCGCCGCGTCGTCGACGACGTGCGCCTGGCCGTGCACAGCGGCGAGGTCGTCGGCCTGCTCGGACCCAACGGCGCCGGCAAGACGACCAGCTTCTACATGATCGTCGGCCTGGTTCGCGCCGACGGCGGCGAGATCACGATCGAAGGCCAGCGTGTCGAGCGCCTGGCCGTCCACCAGCGCTCGCGTCTCGGCCTCTCGTACCTGCCGCAGGAGCCGTCGATCTTTCGCCGCCTCAACGTCGAGGAGAACATCCGCGCCGTGCTCGAGCTCCAGATCGGCGCCGATGGGCGATCGCTCAAGAAGGCGGCGATCGACGAGATGCTCGACGGCCTGTTGCGCGACCTCTCGATCGAGAAGCTGCGCCTGTCGCCGGCGCCGGCGCTCTCCGGCGGCGAGCGGCGCCGCGTCGAGATCGCGCGTGCCCTGGCGACGCAGCCGCGCTTCATCCTGCTCGACGAGCCCTTCGCCGGCATCGACCCGATCGCGGTGATCGAGATCCAGAGAATCATCGGCTTCCTGAAGGGCCGCGGCATCGGCGTGCTCATCACCGACCACAACGTGCGCGAGACGCTGGGCATCTGCGACCGTGCCTACATCATCAGCGAGGGCCGGGTGCTGGCCGAAGGCACGCCGGCCGAGATCGTCGCCAATGCCGACGTGCGCAAGGTCTACCTCGGGGAGAACTTCCGCATGTAGCGGAGGGCGGCCCATGAAACAGACCTTGCAGGTACGCTTTTCCCAGCACCTGGCGCTCACCCCGCAGCTGCAGCAGTCGATCCGGCTGCTCCAGCTCTCGACGCTCGAGCTGCACCAGGAAGTCGAGCAGATGCTCGAGCAGAACCCCTTCCTCGAAGCCGAGGAGGACGCGCCGCTGCCGTTCGAGCCGCTCGCCGAGCGGCTGAGCAGCGCCGAGCGCGCCGGCGAGCGCGAGAGCGAACGCGCGGAGACCAGCAGCGACTCGGGCGGCGACGACGTGCCGGCCATCGACGGCAAGGCCGATTTCGACGGCAGCGAGCGCGACGACTGGGAGAACGGCACCGAGCGCGAAGACTTCGACGGCATCCGCGAGACGCCGGGCAAGTCGAGCACGAACAACGACGGCGACGACTTCGACGGCAGCGATCGCGACACGGCCGTGCCGAGCCTGCAGGACCACCTGCGCAGCCAGTTGCGCGGCATGCGCCTCTCGGCCACCGACGCCGCCGCCGTGATGGTGCTCATCGACTCCCTCGACGAAGACGGCTACCTGGCCGATTCGCTCGAAGAGATCGCCGAGCGCCTGCAGGGCAGCGGCATGAGCCTCGAGCCGAGCCTGCCGGACAGCGCGCACCGCGACGAGGACGAGCCGGCCGACGCCCTGCTCTCGCACCTGCGCTGCGGCCTGCGCTACCTGCAGAGCATGGACCCGACCGGCGTCGGCG
>CAXSEJ010000205.1:0-4697 GCA_964236395.1 uncultured Rhizobacter sp. | reverse complement strand
AACATGGCGATGGACATCGACCAGCTCGACGCCATCATCGACAAGTTCATGGACTACGCGCGGCCGGGCGAGGTCAAGCTCATGGCCGTCGACGTGGCGACGGTCGTCGAGCGCGAAACGGCAGCGTTTCGCGACACGAGCCAGATCCGCATCCAGTCGAAGGTCGCACCCGACACCCGCGTGCTCGCCGACGACGTCGAGCTCGGCCGGGTGCTGCAGAACCTGTTCGAGAACGCCCGCCGCTACGGCCGCTCGATGGACACCGGCATCGCCCGCGTCGTCGTCACCTACGCGCGCACCGGCCCGTGGGTGATCGTTTCCGTGCGCGACCACGGCCAGGGCGTCGACCCGAAGAAGATCGACCAGCTGACGACGCCCTTTTTCCGCGGCGACGCGGCGCGAACCGCGGCGACAGGCGCCGGCCTCGGCCTGGCGATCGTCGAGAAGGCGGTGCAGCGCATGGGCGGCGCGTTCGAGGTGGCGAACGCCCCCGACGGCGGGCTGCTCGCCCACGTTCGCCTGAAGAAGGCCTGAGCCTGCCTTCGCGCGCTACTTCAGGTCCTTGTGCGTCTCGACGACGCGAGAGACGATGCCGTAGGCGATGGCCTCCTCGGCGCTCATCCAGAAGTCGCGTTCCATGTCGGCGATGACCCTCTCGAACGGCTGACCCGATTCGCGCGCGATGACGCGGCCGATGCGCTCGCGCGTGCGCAGGATTTCCTTGGCCTGGATGGCGATGTCGGTCGCCGGGCCGCCGGCGCCGCCGGCCGGCTGGTGAATCATGAAGCGCGTGTTGGGCAGGCAGACGCGCCGCTTCGGCGGCGCGGCGAGGAAGATGTGGGTGCCGGCGCTCGCCACCCAGCCCGAGCCGATCGTCGTGATCGGGGCGCGCACGAAGCGGATCATGTCGTGGATGGCATCGCCCGACTCGACGTGGCCACCGGGCGACGACACCATCACCTGGATCGGCGCGTCGGACTCCTCGGCCAGCGCGATCAGCCGCTCGCAGGTCGAGCGTGCCATGGCGTGGTCGATCTCGCCGAACACGAGAACGAATCGCGACTTGAACGCCAACCTCTCGGTGAGGCTGCCCGGGCTCTTCGCCGCTTCGGGTTCCTTCTTCTTTTCTTCTTCGGAATGCAATCGGTTCATGGTCGGTTCCTCATGGGGTTCGGGCATCTTAGAACGGCGTCCGGGGCTGCGTTGCTACGGCCGCCAGAGCAGGCACACGGCACGCGTCTCGATCGATTCCTTGCGCCCGACCGGCCCCATGCCTTCGGCCGTCTTCGCCTTCACGCTCACCTGATCGATCGCCACGACCAAGGCACCGGCGATGCGCTGGCGCATGGCGGCGATGTGCGGTGCCAGCCTGGGCGCCTGGGCGATCACGGTCGAGTCGACGTTGCCGATGTGCCAGCCGGCCACGGCGACGCGGCGCGCCGCCTCGGAGAGCAGGGCCAGCGAATCGGCGCCACGGTACTGCGCGTCGGTGTCGGGGAAGTGGTGGCCGATGTCGCCGAGCGCGGCCGCACCGAACAGCGCGTCGGTGATCGCGTGGCAGAGGGCGTCGGCATCCGAGTGCCCGGCGAGGCCGTGCGTGTGCGCGATCTCGACGCCGCCGAGGATCAACTTGCGGCCCGTCGTGAGCGCATGCGTGTCCCAGCCTTCGCCGACACGCCAGACCTGACCGCGCGGCTTCATGCCCGGCGTGCCTGCAACAAGGCCGCGGCAAGGGCGAGATCGGGCGCGTGCGTGACCTTGAAGTTTTCCGCCGGAGCGGCGACGAGCCGGGGGGCGAGTCCGAGCGCCTCGACCGCTCCGGCCTCGTCGCTGACTTCAGTGCCGGCCCTCGCCATCGCCACCGTGAGCGTGCCGAGCCGAAACATCTGCGGCGTCTGCGCTTGCCAGAGCCCGCCACGCGGCACCGTGGCGTGCGCCCGGCCGTCGCTGCCGCGCTTCAGGGTGTCGGCGACGGGCACGGCGAGCAGGCCGCCGACGGCGTCGTCGAGGCAGGCATCGATGAGCGCGTCGATCCATGCGCTGCGCACGAGACAGCGCGCCGCGTCATGGACCAGCACCCAGTCGGCAGGCGCCGCACCGCCCTCGGCGAGCACGGCCAGGCCGGCGGCGACCGTCGCCGCACGCGTCGAGCCACCGACGTGCGCCGTCGTCAAGGCCGCCAGGCCGAGCGGCGCCACGACCTCGGCGAAGCGCGTGTCGCCAGGTGCCAGGACCACCAGGATCTGCGTCAGCCGGGCCACGCCGGCCAGCGCCGCGAGCGTGTGGGCCACCATCGGGCGCCCGGCAACCACCGCGTACTGCTTCGCGATATCGAGGCCGGCGCGTGCGCCCGAACCGGCGCATGGCACGAGCGCGTGGAGGCGCGGCGAAGGCGGGGGGGTCGGTGTCATCCGGGCGTCACGGAACGAGGGCAGCGAGGATAAGCCGTGCCCGGCGCGGCGCCGACCGCCCACCTAAAATCGGCTCACCTCGATCTTTCGCGGCACGCTCCGCTGCCGCCTTCATGCTCAGCCCCGACATCGCTCCCGGCAAGCGCTTTGCCTTGCCCCGCCCGGCCGGCTCCGCCGACGCCCTGCTGCTCGCCGGTCATGCGAGCCGCGCGGCGGCGCGCGGCGACATCCTCGCCATCTTCACCGCCGACCCGGCCGACACGCAGCGGCTGGCCGACGAGCTGCCGTTCTTCGCGCCGGAATTGCGCGTCGCCGTGTTCCCCGACTGGGAAACGCTGCCCTACGACACGTTCTCGCCGCACGAGGACCTGATCTCGGAGCGGCTCGCCACGCTCTGGCGCATCCAGCGCGGCGACGTCGATGTCGTGCTCATGCCGGCCTCGACCGCGCTGGTGCGCATGGCGCCGCCGAGCTTCATGGCCGGCTACACCTTCCACTTCACGCACAAGCAGCGCCTCGACGAGGCGGCGCTGAAGGCGCAGCTCACCCTTGCCGGGTACACGCATGTGAGCCAGGTCGTCTCGCCGGGCGAGTACGCGGTGCGCGGCGGCTTGATCGACCTGTTCCCGATGGGCTCGGCGGTGCCCTACCGCGTCGACCTGTTCGGTGACGAGATCGATTCCATCCGCACCTTCGACCCCGACACCCAGCGCAGCCTCTACCCGGTGCCGGAAGTGCGCCTGCTGCCCGGCCGCGAATTCCCGATGGACGAGGCGGCCCGCGCCGCCTTTCGCTCGCGCTGGCGCGAGCGCATGGACGGCGACCCGACCAAGGTGCGGCTCTACAAGGACATCGGCACCGGCATCGCCACGGCCGGCATCGAGTACTACCTGCCGCTGTTCTTCGACGCCACCGCGACGATCTTCGACTACCTCGGCGAGCGCGCCTCGCTCGTGCAGCACGGCGAGATCGACGAGGCGCTGCAGCGTTTCTGGAACGACACGCGCGACCGCTACCGCTTCTTCCAGCACGACCGCGAGCGGCCGGTGCTGCCGCCCGAAGCGCTGTTCCTGCGGCCGGAAGAGTTCTTCTCGGCCAGCGCCGAGCACGGGCAGTTGCTGCTCCGAGGTCGCAGCGACGAAGGCGACACGGCCGCCAGTGCCCTGCCCGACGTGAGCATCGACCGCGGCGCGCCCGAGCCGCTGCGCCGCCTGCAGCAGCACGTGGCCGCGACGACCGACCGCGTGCTCATCGTGGCCGAGAGCGAAGGCCGGCGCGAGAGCCTGCTCGAGCTCCTGCGCGACAGCCGCATCGAGCCGCCGAGCATCGCGTCGCTGGCCTCGTTCCAGGCCGGTACCGATCACTTCGGCATCGCCGTCGCGCCGCTCGCGCAGGGCTTTCGCGCCGAGGTCGGCAAAGGCGCCGACGCCGTCACGATCGAATTCGTCACCGAGACCGAGCTGTTCGCGATGGCGCCCGGCACGCGCCGGCGCCGCCGCCAGGAGCCGACCAGCGACGTCAACGCGCTGATCAAAGACCTCTCCGAGCTGAAGGTCGGCGACCCGGTGGTGCACGTCAACCACGGCATCGGCCGCTACCTCGGCCTGACCACCATCGCGCTCGGCGCCGGCCCGGATTCGGACGACGAGGCGGCCGAATTCCTGCAGCTCGAGTACGCCGACAAGGCGACGCTCTACGTGCCGGTGGCGCAGCTGCACCTCATCGCCCGCTACACCGGTGTGAGCGCCGAGGAAGCGCCGCTGCACCGGCTCGGCTCCGGCCAGTGGGACAAGGCGCGCCGCAAGGCCGCCGAGCAGGTGCGCGACACCGCCGCCGAGCTGCTCAACCTCTACGCCCGCCGCGCCGCCCGCGAAGGCCACCCGTTCCGCTTCCAGCCGCACGACTACGAGGCCTTCGCGGCCAGCTTCGGCTTCGAGGAAACGCCCGACCAGCACGCCGCCATCCACTCCGTGATCCAGGACATGGTCTCGCCGCGGCCGATGGACCGCCTCATCTGCGGCGACGTCGGCTTCGGCAAGACCGAAGTGGCGCTGCGCGCCGCCTTCGTCGCCGTCACCGGCGGCAAGCAGGTCGCCATCCTGGCCCCGACCACCTTGCTCGCCGAGCAGCACCACCAGTCAATAGCCGACCGCTTCGGCAAGTGGCCGATCAAGGTCGCGGAACTCTCCCGCTTCCGCTCGCCGAAGGAAGTGAAGGCGAACCTCGAAGGCCTGGCCGACGGCACCGTCGACATCGTCGTCGGCACGCACAAGCTGCTCTCGGCCG
>CAXSEJ010000204.1:0-4724 GCA_964236395.1 uncultured Rhizobacter sp. | reverse complement strand
CGGGCAGGGCGAGCAGGCGCATCACCATCTGCTGCACCTGCTCCTTCTTCGCCTGGCCGTGACCGACGACGGCCCGTTTCATCTGCAGCGCGGTGTACTCGGCCACGCTCAGATCGTCGGCGACCAGGGCCGAGAGCGCCGCGCCGCGCGCCTGTCCCAGCAACAGCGTGGACTGCGGGTTGACGTTGACGAAGACGATCTCCACCGCGGCGCAGCTCGGCGCGTAGCGCTGGGCGACCTCGCGCACGCCCTCGAAGATCACCTTGAGGCGGCCCGGCAGGTCGCCGACGGCGAGCGCGGCGGTGCGGATGGTGCCGCTGGCGACATAGCGCAACCGGGCACCCTCGCGCTCGACGACGCCGAAGCCGGTGGTGCGGAGGCCGGGATCGATGCCGAGGACGCGCATCACGGCATTGGACCCGAATCGGGTGCCCATGCAGCAGCGCACGAAGTGAAAGAACACCGGTGCGGGCAAGACCGCACGGCCCGGCTGCGGCTCAGTGACGGAAGTGCCGCACGCCGGTCAGCACCATCGCGATGCCGCGCTCGTCGGCCGCCGCGATCACCTCGGCGTCGCGCATCGAGCCGCCCGGCTGGACGACCGACGTGGCGCCCGCGTCGACGACGACATCGAGGCCGTCGCGAAAGGGGAAAAAGGCGTCGCTGGCGACGGCCGAGCCGGCGAGCGAGAGACCGGCCGCGGCGGCCTTGATCGCCGCGATGCGCGACGAGTCGACGCGGCTCATCTGGCCGGCGCCGATACCGAGCGTCATGCCGTCGGCGCAGAAGACGATGGCATTGCTCTTCACGAACCTGGCCACCTGCCAGGCGAAAAGCAGGTCGTTCATCTGGGTCGGCGTGGGCCGCCGCGCGGTCACCACCTTCAGGTCGGCTTGCCTGATCTCGTGCTGGTCGGCGCTCTGCAGCAGCAGGCCGGAGCCGACTCGCTTGCTGTCGTGCGTGTTGCCCTGCCTCTGGCCTTGCGTGCCGGCCGGCGGCGGCAGGTCGATGCGCAGCACCCTGATGTTGGCCTTGGCCTTGAACACCGAGAGCGCCTCGTCGCTGAACGACGGCGCGATCAGCACCTCGAGGAACTGCCTGGCGACGAGCGCGGCGCATGCGCCATCGACGCCGGTGTTGAAGGCGATGATGCCGCCGAAGGCCGAGGTCGGATCGGTCTTCAACGCCTTCTCATAGGCGGCCGCGCTGCTGTCGGCGAGCGCCACCCCGCACGGATTGGCGTGCTTCACGATCACGCACGCCGGTGCCGGCAGGCTCTTCACGCACTCCCAGGCCGCGTCGGCGTCGCCGATGTTGTTGTACGAGAGCTCCTTGCCCTGCAGCTGCACGGCGGTGACCAGCGAGCCGGGCGCCGGCGCCATGTCGCGGTAGAAGGCCGCGCGCTGATGCGGGTTCTCGCCATAGCGCAGGTCCTGCAGCTTGATGAAGCGGCTGTTGACCTGGGCCGGGAACTCCATGCGCTCAGGCACGCCGTCGCTCGGCCCCGACAGCGACGACAGGTAGTCGCTGATGGCCGCGTCGTAGGCGGCGATGCGGTTGAACGCGGCCACGGCGAGCGAGAAACGGGTCGGCTCCGACACCGCCCCGCCGGCCTTCAGCTCGGCGAGCACCTTCGCGTACTGCGACACGTCGGTCATCACGGCCACCGCCGACCAGTTCTTCGCCGCCGACCGCACCATCGCGGGCCCGCCGATGTCGATGTTCTCGATGGCGTCGGCGAGCGTGCAGTCGGCGCGGGTGACCGTCGCCTCGAACGGATAGAGGTTGACGACGAGCAGGTCGATCGCGGCGATGCCGTGCGCGGCGATGGCGGCCATGTGCTCGGGCAGGTCGCGACGCGCGAGCAGGCCGCCGTGGATGACTGGGTGCAGTGTCTTGACCCGGCCGTCGAGCATTTCGGGGAAGCCGGTGTGCTCGGCGACTTCGGTAACGCGCAGGCCGGCGCCGGCGAGCAGCTTGGCCGTGCCTCCGGTCGAGAGCAGCGTGATGCCGAGCGCCGCCAGTTCGCGCGCCAGTTCGACCACGCCGGTCTTGTCCGAGACGGAAATCAACGCATGCATCGGATCGGCGCCGGCGGCGGCCTCACTTGATCAACTTGTGTTCGACGAGCTTGCGGCGCAAGGTGTTGCGGTTGATGCCGAGCCACTCCGCGGCGCGGCTCTGGTTGCCGCCGGCTTCGCGCATCACCACCTCGAACAGCGGCCGCTCGACGACGCGCAGGATCATCTCGTACATCGCCGTCGGCTCGACGCCGCGCATGTCCTTGAAGTAGCTGTCCAGGCTGTCGCGCACGCACTCCTCGATGTGCTTCCTGGTGCTCATCGGTTCGTCGGTCAGTGCCATGCGACGGGGTCGCAGCCGCCGGCGTGCGGCATGAGCGGCGTCACGTCGCCGAGGCGGTCGAACCAGTCGGCCATCGCCCGTGTCTGCTCGGCGCAGGACTCGATCTTCATCATCGCGTCGCGGCAGGCGTCGCCGCCGGGCAGGCCACGCAAGGTCCAGCCGATGTGCTTTCTCGCGCTGCGCACGCCGGCGAATTCGCCGTAGAGCGAGTAGTGGTCGTCGAGGTGCTCGAGCAGCCACGACTTCACGTCGCCGACGCGCGGCGGCGCTGCTTCCCGGCCGGTCTCGAGGAAGTGCGCGATGGCGGCGAAGAGCCACGGCCGGCCCTGGGCCGCCCGGCCGATCATCACCGCGTCGGCGCCGGTCGCGGCGAACACCGCGCGCGCCTTCTGCGGCGAATCGATGTCGCCGTTGGCAACCACCGGCACCGAGACCGCACGCTTGACCGCGGCCACCGTCTCGTACTCCGCTTCGCCGCGATAGCCCTGCTCGCGGGTTCGCCCATGCACCGCGATCATCGCCACGCCGGCGCGTTCGGCACCGCGGGCGAGGACGACCGCGTTCTTCGAAGTCGCGCACCAGCCCGTGCGCATCTTGAGGGTGACCGGCACGCGCTGCGGCGCGCATTGGCCAACCACCGCGTCGACGATCCTCAGAGCCAGCGACTCGTCGCGCATGAGCGCCGAGCCGGCCCACTGGTCGCACACCTTTTTTGCCGGACAGCCCATGTTGATGTCGATGATCTGGGCACCGCGGCCGACGTTGTAGGCGGCGGCCTCGGCCATCATCGCCGCGTCGGTGCCGGCGATCTGCACCGCGATCGGCGCGGCTTCGCCGTCATGGTCGGCCCGGCGGCTCGTCTTCAGGCTGGCCCAGAGGTCCTTGCGCGAGGTGACCATTTCGCTGACCGCGTAACCGGCGCCGAGGCGCTTGCAGAGCTTGCGAAAAGGGCGGTCCGTGACGCCGGCCATCGGTGCCGCAAACAACCGGTTCGCCAGCGTGATGTGGCCGATGCGCATGGGGGGGAAAAGGCCGGTCTGCTGAAAAACGAGGCAGCAGTATAGCGGCGCAAAACGGGCCCTCGCCGCGGTGCGGACCCCTCGATCGGGTGGCTCGATAATCGCTCGCGATGGAAGCCTGGATGCACTGGTTGATGGCCGCGCTCGCCTTGCCCGAGGTCGGCCTGTCGACCGTCTTCTTCATCGCGCTGATCGCGTCCACGCTGGTGCCGATGGTCTCGGAGCCGGCCGTGTTCGGTCTCGTCAAGCTCAACCCGTCGATGTTCTGGCCGGCGATCTGCGCCGCCTCGGCCGGAGCGACGATCGGCGGCGCGATCACCTGGTGGATGGGTCTCGGCGCCGAGCGCGCGTACGAGCACGTGACGCACAAGCACCCCGACGGCCGCGCCTTGCGCTGGCTGCGCCGCTTCGGCCCGAAGGCCTGCCTGCTCTCATGGCTGCCGGTCGTCGGCGACCCGCTGTGCGCGATTGCCGGATGGCTGAAGCTGCCGTTCTGGCCGTGCGTCGGCTACATGGCCGCCGGCAAGTTCGCGCGCTACTTCGTGCTGACCGCTGCGGCCTTCTGGTTGTTCCCGGGCAGGTACGTGCCCTGAGGCGCGTACCGGCCGGGCCTTCAGGGCCGGTTCAGGCCGCCGACTTGGCGGCGGTCTTGCGGGCGGTGCGCTTGGCGCCGGTGCCCTTCTTCGCGGCCGGACGGGCGGCGCGCTTGGCGGCGGCCTGGGTCGCCGGCTTCGCCGCGGCACGCGCCGTCGACCTGGCGCGGGTCGCCACCTGGGCCGAGAGCGCGTCGATGCGGTCCATCAACGACTGCACGTCCTTCGACGACGGCACGCCGAGCTTTTGCAGCGCCTTGGCGGTGCGCTCTTCGAAGATCGACTCGAGCTTGTCCCACTGCTTGCCGGCCTTGGCGGACACGTCGTCGGCCATGCTCGTCATCTTCCCGGTGACCTCGCCGAATCTCTCTTCGGCGACGCTCTGCGTCTTCTTCTGCAGCGTCATGCCTTCCTTGACGAGCGATTCGAACACCTGCTTGCCTTCGGCCTGGGCCTTGGCGAAGGCGCCCATGCCGGCGAGCCAGATCTGCTGCGCAGATTCCTTGACCGAGCCGGCGAGGGCGCTGTCGAACAGGCTCGCGCCCGACGTGTTCTTCTTCTTCTCGGCCATCGCCGTGAGTTTCTTGACCATGCTCGTCTCCTGATGTGGTTGCGGCTGCGTGATGCAGCGGCTGGCCGGGACTGTAGGGAGCATGGCAAGAGCGCACACCCTAATTCCGTGAGGCCGGCACTCTAGATGTTGATGGTCAATAGGTTGTTCCCGTGCAGTCTGGAAGCGGGAGGCCTA
>CAXSEJ010000203.1:0-4734 GCA_964236395.1 uncultured Rhizobacter sp. | reverse complement strand
CGCAGCAGCTTGCTCTGCATCGACAGCGGCAGGTCGCCGATCTCGTCGAGGAACAAGGTGCCGCCGTTGGCCGCCTGGAAGAAGCCCTCGCGGTCCTCGTTGGCGCCGGTGAACGCGCCTTTGCGGTAGCCGAAGAACTCGGCCTCGAGCAGGTTCTCGGGAATCGCGCTGCAGTTGACCGGCACGAAGGGCATCGCGCCGCGCACGCTCACCTCGTGGATCGCCCGCGCCACCAGTTCCTTGCCGGTGCCCGACTCGCCGGCCACCAGCACCGGCGCCATGCTGCGGGCCACCTTCTCGACGAGCGAGCGCACCCGCTGCATGGCGACGGAGTCACCGGCCATGCGGCTGAGCGCGGCGCTGGTCGGCGCGGGCGAAGGGGCCGCGACCGGCCGCGGCGCGCGCGGCGGCACGCCGGCGCGGTGCTCCGACGGCAGGCTGGCCGGATCGACCGTCGGCCCGCCGCTGCTGCCGCGGCCGAGCGCCGAAGCGACCACGCCGCGGAACTGCTTGAGGTCGACGGGTTTCGTGAGGTAGTCGTAGGCGCCCGACTTCAACGCCTCGACCGCGTTCTCGGACGAGCCGTACGCGGTGATGACGATCGTCTTCTCGCGCCGGCCGCTCTCCTCGATCCAGCGCAGCACGTCGAGCCCCGTGCCGTCGGGCAGGCGCATGTCGGTGATGACGGCGCTGTACGTCCGGTCCTTCAGATGGAGCAGCGCCTCCTGCACCGTGCCCGCGGTGTCGAGGTCGTAGCCTTCGCGCAGCAGCGTGAGCTCATAGAGCGTGCGCAGATCGGGTTCGTCGTCGACGACGAGCAGGCTGAAGTGCGAGGCAGTGGTCATTGAGTGAGGTGAAGGCGGCTGTCGGTCGCGAGCAGGGATCCGCGTCGCATGTCGACGAAGAACTCGTTCCGGCGCGCCTCTTCGGGTGCGAGCAGGCGGTAGTCGATGCGCGCCCCGTATCGTTCACAGAGCTCGCGGCAAATGTAAAGGCCGAGACCGGCCCCGCGGCTTCGGGTCGAGAAAAATGGCTCGAACAAATAGGGCTCGACGTCGGCGGGAATGGGCGGCCCGTCGCTCAGCACACTGAACAAGGCGCGGCCGCCCGATTCCTCGTCGGTCGCGAGCCGCACCTGGATCGCACCGGTCCGGTCGCTGGCGTGCCGGCGCGCGTTGTCGAGCAGGTTGACGAGAACGCGGCGCAGGTGCTCGGCGTCGAACATCACGCCGATGGGCCCGGGCGGCAACTGCACCTGCAGCACGCCGCGCTCGCCGAGCGGCACGTCGGCCGCGCGCGCCCACTCGCTGCAGAAGGTGGCGAGCTGCGCCGTCGCGTCGATGCTGCCGACTTCCTGCAGCAGGCCCGGCGCGGCCTCGAGCACGTCGTCGACGATGCGCTTGAGCCGCTCCACGTTCTCCGTGACCATGCGCATGAGCTGGCGCTGGGCCGGATCGGTCGCGTCTTCGCTGAGCAGCGCGTTGGCCTGCGCGATGGCGGCCAGCGGGTTGCGTATCTCGTGCGCGATGCCGGCCGAGACACGCCCCATCGCGGCGAGCTTTTCCTGTCGGCTGCGCGCCTGCACGTTGCGAAGGTCCTCGAGGAAGAGCACGCAGAACTCCTCGCTCGCCGAGGGCTCGCGCTTCTTCGTGAACCGCGCCCGCACGCGCAGGGTGCGGTGCGAGTCGGGCGCGAACTGGATCGCCACGTCGCGGCCGGCCTTCGGCCACGACGCTTCGGCGAACGCGCGCTCCACGACCTTGACCAGATCGGCCCACGCCGGCACGCCTCGCAACTGGAACGGGGCCGCCCGGCTCGTGCCCTGGGGTGCGAGCAGGCGGCGGGCGGCCGGGTTGGCAGCGCGGACCTTGCCGGCCTTGTCGACGACGAGCACGCCGTCCTCCATCTCCTCGATCACCAGGCGATTGAGCTGGGCCTGCTGTCGCGCCAGCTCGAGGCTGCCGCGCGCGCTCAGCTCCTCGCGCGCCAGCCGGCTGGCCAGCTCTCCGGCGAGCAGGGTGACCACGAAAAAGCCGCTTCCTGCCAGCCCGGCCTGCGTCATGAGCAGGGTGCCGTCGCCGCCGTTGCTGGCGCCGTACCAGGCGGCACCGAGCATCGACAAGGTGGCCACCGCGGCAGTCGCCAGCGCCTGCACCCGCGGCGTCAGCACGCCGGCCATGAGCACCGGCATGACGAGCAGCGCGACGTAGTTGAAGCTCGATCCGGTCGAGACGAAGTGCAGGCCCGAGAACAGGACGAGGTCGGCGCCGATGGTCGCGATCCATTGCGGGCTGCGCAGGCGGGCGAAGGCGTGCGGCGCGGCGCCGCGGCGAAAGCGCGGCAGCAGCCACATGCTGATCGCGAGCGCCGCGTAGGCGACGCTCATCGCGACCACACCCGGGGTCGGTCGCAGGCCGAAGGCGCCGGTCAGGCCGAGCGTGACCGCGAGCACGAAACCGAGCGCCGCGCGGGCGGCGATGAACGCGCCGTAGATGCGCTCGAAGGTGGTCGAGGCGATCGCACGCGACCGCACCGCCGTGCGCCGCTCGGCCATGGACGGCTCGGCCTGCCACGACGCGTTGAAACGCGAGTCGTCGACCTGCGACTGCGTGTCGGCCGTCGCGCCGAAGGCGCCGAACCAGGATTCGTCGGCGGCTTGCGGCGGAGGCGATGCGCCGGCCATCTAGGCTGCCGACCCGCCTCGGGCCGACATGCAACCAGCCAGGCCGCGCCCGCTCATGGACGGGGGCGGTCCTTCTCGAAGGCGGCACGGTGCGCCTCGCTGCAGAACACGCCGCCCAGGCCGGGCAGGGCGTCGTCGCGAGGCAGGTGCAGGCCGCACTGCGCGCACGCGACGATCTGCCGCGGCGCGTCGGCCTCGGTCGGCGCCGGAGGCACCTCGTCACGATCGAGACGCCGGCCGATCGTGCCGCGGAGCAGCCAGATCAGAACGACGACGGCGGCGACGAAGAGAACGAACTTCAAGGGCAGGGCTAGGTAAGCGTCGGGCGGTGCAGCACCACCTCGAGGACGAAGCGCGAACCGACGTAGGCGAGGAACAGCAGCACCGCGCCGGCATAGACGCCGCGCGTCGCCGTGGCACCACGCCAGCCGAACGCCCGCCGGCCGGCGAGCAGGCCCGCGAAAACAAGCCAGCCGAGCAGCGAGAACACCGCCTTGTGGTCCCAGCGCCAGGGATCGGCGTACCAGGCACCGAGGACGATGGCCGCGGAGAGCGCCGCGAAGCCGGCCGCGACGAAGCGGAAGGTGAGGCGCTCGAGCCGCATCAGCGGCGGGCCGCCGGCCCGCGACAACGTGGCCGACGAGGTGCGCATCCGCCGCTCCGCCCGGTTGAGCATCAGCGCGTGCAGCACCGCGACGCCGAACAACCCGTACGACGCGATGCCCAGGAGCCAGTGCAACGGCGCCCACGGCGAGACCGGGTTCGCATGCACCTGGCCCGGATAGACCCAGGCCAGCAGAACGACGGCGATGCCGAACGCCGCGAGCGCGCGGCGCACGCCGGCCATCGGCACGAAACGGCTCTCGATCTCGAACACCGCGAGCACGAGCCACAGCGTGATCGACAGCGCCGGCGCGAAGCCGAAGCGGGCACCGGGCACGCCGGAGCCGATGCCGGCGATGTCGATGACGATCGAGATGCCTTGCGCGATCCAGCCGACCAGCAGGGCCGTGCGCAGGCCGGCGGAAAAGCGCTCGCTCGGCAGCGCTGCCGCGAGGTAACAGACGAGGGCCACGACGCTCGGCAAGCTGAGCGCCAGAGCGAGCGGGGAGAGCGCTCCGCGGTCGGGTCCGAACGATAGAATCACCGGCCAAGTGTACTTTCGCACCCCCGCCTTCGAGGCCAGGCTGCGCACCCCATGGCCTCTGCCCTCACCGACCGCCTGAGCCGGCTCGTCAAGACGATGCGTGGCCAGGCCCGCATCACCGAAGACAACGTGCAGGAGATGCTGCGCGAGGTGCGGATGGCGCTCCTCGAGGCCGACGTCGCCCTGCCGGTCGTGCGCGACTTCATCGCCCGCGTGAGGGAGCGCGCCCTCGGCGCCGAGGTCGTGGGCTCGCTGTCGCCGGGCCAGGCCCTGGTCGGCATCGTCGACCGCGAGCTTGCCTCGACCATGGGCGCCGAGGGCGGAGTCGCCGAGCTCGACCTGAGGGCGCAGCCTCCGGCGGTGATCCTCATGGCCGGCCTGCAGGGCGCGGGCAAGACGACGACCACCGCCAAGCTCGCCAAGCACCTGATCGAGAAGCGCCGCAAGAAGGTGCTCACCGTCTCCGCCGACGTGTACCGGCCGGCGGCGATCGAACAGCTGAGGCTGGTCACGAAGCAGGCCGGCGCCGAATGGTTCGCGTCGAGTGCGAGCGACTCGCCGCTGGCCATCGCCAAGGCCGCTCTCGACCACGCCAGGCGCCACTACTTCGACGTGCTCCTCGTCGACACCGCCGGGCGGCTGGCCATCGACGAAGCGCTGATGGCCGAGATTCGCGCCCTGCATGCAGCGCTCGACCCGGTGGAGACGCTTTTCGTCGTCGACGCCATGCAGGGCCAGGACGCCGTCAACACCGCCAGGGCGTTCAAGGAAGCGCTGCCGCTGACCGGCATCGTGCTCACCAAGATGGACGGCGACTCGCGCGGCGGCGCGGCCCTCTCCGTGCGCAGCATCACCGGCGCGCCGATCAAGTTCGCCGGCACCAGCGAGAAGATCGACGGCCTCG
>CAXSEJ010000202.1:0-4741 GCA_964236395.1 uncultured Rhizobacter sp. | reverse complement strand
ACCGTGGCCAGGAGGTGTGCGTCGTCGGCGGCGGCAACACGGCGGTCGAGGAAGCGCTGTACCTCTCGAACATCGCCGCCAAGGTGCACGTCATCCACCGGCGCGACAAGTTTCGGGCCGAGGCGATCCTGGTCGACAAGATGATGGCCAAGGTGGCAAGCGGCAAGATGGCGTTGCATCTCTGGTCGACGCTCGACGAGGTGCTCGGCGACGCCAGGGGCGTGAACGGCGTGCGCATTCGCGGCGCGCAGACCGGCGCCACCGCGGAGCTGGCCGTCACCGGCTGCTTCATCGCCATCGGCCACCAGCCGAACACCGACATCTTCAAGGGCCAGCTCGAAATGCGCGATGGCTACGTCCTCACCCGAAGCGGGCTCGACGGCTTCGCGACGATGACCAGCGTCCCCGGCGTGTTCGCGGCCGGCGACGTTCAGGACCACGTTTACCGGCAGGCGATCACCAGCGCTGCGACCGGCTGCATGGCTGCCCTCGACGCGCAGCGCTTCCTCGAGCAGGACTGAGCGGCTATAATCGAAGGCTTTGCTAGTCAGGGAGAGCGGCGATGGCACGCGTCTGTCAGGTCACGGGCAAGCGCCCGATGGTGGGGAACAACGTATCCCACGCGAACAACAAAACGAAGCGTCGCTTCTTGCCGAACCTGCACTACCGCCGGTTCTGGGTCGAGGGCGAGAACCGCTGGGTGCGCCTGCGCATCACGAATGCAGCGCTCAGGCTGATCGACAAGGTGGGCATCGAGCAGGTCGTCGCCGACCTGCGCGCCCGCGGCGAAATCTAAAGAACGTCGGAAGGAGAAATCAGCATGGCCAAGGGTGGACGCGAAAAGGTGAAGCTGGAGTCGAGCGCCGGCACCGGTCACTTCTATACGACCGACAAGAACAAGAAGACGACCCCCGAAAAGCTCGAGCTGATGAAGTTCGACCCGAAGGCGCGCAAGCACGTCACCTACAAAGAGACGAAGCTCAAGTAGCGACCCGCGAGGTACAAAAAAGGCCGCTTCCGCGGCCTTTTTGCTTTGCGCCGCTGCTCTCTACACGTGCACCGCGCGAAGCCGAAGCGCAAACTCCTGCAGCACGGCGATCCCGCTCTCCTCGGCCTTGTGCAGCCAGACCTGCAAGTCGGCGAGGAGCTGCTCGGCCGAGACGTTGGTGCGGGTCCAGAGCTGGCGCAGCTCTTCGCGCATGGCCACCAGCTTGGCGAGGTAGGGGCTGACCGCAACCGCCTGCGCCACCTGCGCCTTGACGGCCTGCGGGATCTTGTCGTCGTCACGGTGAAGCCAGCGCTGCGCGATGCGAAGGTCGGCCAGACGGGCGGCGCCACTGGCGCCTTCCTTCTCGAGCCGCTGCACCTCGGCCCGACCGACGTGCCGCAGACCCCGCGCATACGTGGCCATGACCTCGTAGCGGTTGGCGATGATCGCCTCCAGCGTCTTGTCGTCGGCGACCGGCTTCACGACACCGAGCCTGATCTGCGGCGCAGTCTTCCGGACCGTGGCCAGACCGAGCATTTCCAGGCCACGGATGTAGGCCCAGCCGATGTCGAACTCGTACGGCTTGACCGACAGCTTGGCCGAGGTCGGGTAGGTGTGGTGGTTGTTGTGCAGCTCCTCGCCGCCGATCACGATGCCCCACGGCAGGATGTTGCGGCTGGCGTCGGGCGCCTCGAAGCTGCGGTAGCCCCACCAGTGGCCGATGCCGTTGATGATGCCGGCCGCCGTGATCGGGATCCAGAGCATCTGCACCGCCCAGACGGCCGCGCCGAGCGCGCCGAACAGGAACAGGTTGACGAGCAGCATCACGCCCACGCCTTCCCAGCTGAAGCGCTCGTACAGGTTGCGCTCGAGCCAGTCGCTGGGCGTGCCATGGCCGAACTTGGCCAGCGTTTCCCGATTCTTCGACTCGGTGCGGTAGAGCTCGCTGCCGGTCAGGAGCACGGTCTTGATGCCGCGCGTCTGCGGGCTGTGCGGGTCGTCGTGCGTCTCGCACTTGGCGTGGTGCTTGCGGTGGATGGCGACCCATTCCTTGGTCACCATGCCGGTCGTCAGCCAGAGCCAGAAGCGGAAGAAGTGCGCCGGGATCGGATGCAGGTCGAGCGCGCGGTGCGCCTGGGCGCGATGCAAAAAGACGGTGACCGAGGCGATCGTGAGGTGGGTGACGACCAGCGTGAAGGCGACCACGCCCCAGATGCCGAAGCCGGAAAAGCCGTGCGCCAGCCAGGCGACGAGGGCATCGAACACGGAATTCATGAAGTCCATCAATCGCCTTTGCAGCTCGCGAAAAAAGTCTTCGATTCTATTCGACCGCCCCTCGGCAATGACCCTCGTCTTCGACGGATATGACCCGGGCGCGACGCGGTTCGCGGCAGCACCGCACGACTCAGCGCCGTTGCCAGACGGCGGCGAAAAAGCCGTCGCTGCCGTGGCGATGGGTCCAGAGGTGCAGGTCAGGGCCGCTCACGAGCGTGTCGGCCGAGCCGACCTGCGCCCGCTGCAGTGCATCGAGCGCCGGCATGCGCTCGAAAGACGCGCCGTGCGCGGCGTCGAACTCCTCGGCGACCGCCTCGTTCTCCGCAGCCAGGACGCTGCAAGTGGCGTAGACAAGGCGCCCGCCGGGCTTGAGCAGCTTCGCCGCGGCGGCGAGGATGGCGCGCTGCGTCGGCGCCAGCTCGGCCAGCGTGGCGGTCGATTGCCGCCATTTGAGGTCGGGATGGCGGCGCAAGGTGCCGGTGCCCGTGCACGGCGCATCGACGAGCACGCGGTCGGCCTTGCCGGTGAGTCGCCTGACGCGGTCGTCGCGCTCGTGCGCGATCTGGGCCGGGTGCACGTTGCCGAGGCCGCTGCGCGCCAGCCGCGGCTTGAGCTGCGCCAGGCGATGCCCGGAGATGTCGAAGGCGTACAGCCGGCCGGTGTTGCGCATCTGCGCGCCGAGGGCCAGCGTCTTGCCGCCTGCGCCGGCGCAGAAATCGACGACGAGCTCGCCGCGTCTGGCGCCGGTCAGCAAGGCGAGCAGCTGGCTGCCTTCGTCCTGGGCCTCGACGAGCCCCTCGGTGAACACGCCCTGCTGCTGCAGCGACGGCTTGCCGACGACGCGGATGCCCACCGGCGAGTAGGTCGACGGCTCGGCCTCGACGCCGTCGTGGCGCAATCGCACCAGCACGTCGTCGCGGCTCGCCTTGGCGACGTTGACGCGCAGATCGAGCGGCGCCGGCACCGCGACGCTGTCGACCCACGGCCAGAATTCATCGCCGAGCGTGGCCTGCAGCGGCTGGGCCAGCCACTCCGGCAGGTTGTGCCGGCACGGCTCGGGCAGCAACGCCGGATCGATGGCTGAGCAGCGCTCGACCCAGGCCCGCTCGGCATCGTCGGCGAGGGCCGCGCGCAGCACGCCGGCATTGCCCTGCCAGGCCAGCACGGCGAGACGACGGGCCGCCTCGCCTTTGCCGGAGAGGGCGAGCTGACGGTAGAAGAGCAGGCGGCGCAGCACCGCGTACAGGGTCTCGGCGAGCGTGTGGCGCTCGCGCACACCGAGCGAGCGCTCGGCGCGAAAGAAGTCGGCGGCGACACGATCGGCCGGTTGCTCGAATGCCAGAACGCGGTGAACGAGCTCGGTCGTCGCCTCGAGCAGGGCCTTGGGGTGCATCGCCGGACCGAGGCTAGGTGGAAAGCGACGCCGCCGACGGCAGCAGCAGCTGGCTCGCGCCGGTGCGATGCCGGACGATTCCGCTGTCGATCGTGAGCGCGTCGGCGACGAGCCAGCCGATGGCGCGTGGATAGATCACGTGCTCCTGGGCCAGCACGCGCTCGGCCAGAGTCGCTTCGCTGTCGCCGGGCAGCACCGGCACCACCGCCTGCGCGACGATCGGCCCGTGGTCGAGCTCGGCAGTGACGAAATGCACGCTCGCGCCGGCGACCTTGCAGCCGGCCTCGATGGCGCGCCGGTGGGTGTGCAGACCCGGGAACGCGGGCAGCAGCGAGGGGTGCACGTTGACCAGCCGGCCATCGAACCGCTGCACGAACGCGGCACCGAGGATGCGCATGAAGCCGGCGAGCGCCACCACGTCGGGCGCGAACGACAGGGTCGTGCGGGCGAGCTCGGCATCGAACTGCGCACGCTCGGCGAAGGCGCGGTGGTCGACGACCGCCGTGGCGATGCCGTGGGCCTCGGCGAAACGCAGCCCGGCCGCATCGGCGCGGTTGCTGATCACCGCCGCCACGCGTGCCGGCCAGCCTTCGGCCGCGCAGGCGCGCACGATCGCCTCCATGTTGCTGCCGCGGCCGGAGACGATGACGACGATGTTCTTCATGGGCGGCGAAAGTGTATCGACGGCCGACGGCCCGACCGGTACACGCTACCTACAATCCCGCCCTTTGCCGGAGCTGGCCCGATGACCGACCGTGTCGCCGACACCCCCGCCCCGCGGCGAGCGCGCGTGCTGTCCGGCATGCGGCCGACCGGCGCCATGCACATCGGCCACTACCACGGTGCGCTGAAGAACTGGGTCCGGCTGCAGGCGCTCCACGAGTGCTTCTTCTTCGTCGCCGACTGGCACGCCCTGACCACCCACTACGAAGAGCGCGACGTCATCGAGAAGTCGGTCTACGACATGGTCACCGACTGGCTCGCCGCCGGCCTCGACCCCGACCAGGCGACGCTCTTCATCCAGAGCCGGCTGCCCGAGCACGCCGAGCTGTTCACGCTGCTCGCCATGGGCACGCCGCTCGGCT
>CAXSEJ010000201.1:0-4767 GCA_964236395.1 uncultured Rhizobacter sp. | reverse complement strand
AGCGCCAGCGGGGCGACGAGCTTGCGGCTGTCGGCGCTGTGGACGATGCCCTTGGCCTCGTTGTCGACCAGCTCGAACAGCATTTCGACCGCGGCCTGAAAGCGCCCCGGCACGCCGGCGGTCGCCTTGCGCGCGGCGCGCCACAGCATGAAGCAGCCGATGGCGCCGAGCAGCGCCGAGAACAGCACCGAGTCGTAGTTGACGACGGAAAAGTCGACCAGGCCCTTGGGCTTGCCCGTGCCGAGGTGGGTCAGGTGGTGAACGATGTAGTCACCGGGCGTCATCGGGTGCTCTGCTGCGGCCATCTCTGTCAGTCCGTGTTCCTGGGTTCGGGAAGTACTGCGGCTCTCTTCTTTTCACCGGTGCCGCGCCAGAGCAGCGCGAACCAGTAGGTCTGCATGCAAAGCACCATCGAGACGAGCATCACCGGCCAGACCAGGCCGGGCACGATGCGCGCCGCGAGCACCAGCATCGCCACCGACACCACGAGCTTGACCGTCGCCCAGCCCATCATGCTCACCGCGCTGACGACCGGCGACAGCGCCGAAAGCCGGCTCGTCGCACCGCGCGCCATCAGGGCGCCCGGCACCGCCACCACCGCCGCGCCGTACACGGCCGAGGCCGCAGCCACCGGCCCCGCCATCAGCCACACGACGAAGCCGGCGACGGCGGCAAAAGCCACCTGGCACGCGACGACACGCCACGGTGAAAGGGGCGGGTCGGCTGCGAGCAAGGCCTGTACATCGGCAGGCGTCAGGCGGCGCAGCGGCTTTTCCGGCGATTCGTCATCGACGCCGCGCTGCCAGGCGCTGCGCGCCGGGCCGTTCGACGTGAACGAGGCCTTGTCGCCACGGAACACCGCGTCGGTCGAGGGGCGCGGCAGGGCGACTTTCAGCACAGCCCAAGATTATACGTATAAACCCCTCCACCTTCGGCCACCACCCGGGCCAGGCGGGTGGCGGGCCGCCTGCTCAGACCACCGCGATGTCGAGCGTCATCGACGCCTCCATCGTCGCGCCGGCGGCGAGAGCGACGAGGCCGTGCGCGGCCGGATCGGCCATGTGGACGGCGTTGCTGACGTGGCTCACCGGCTCGACGCAGAAGTAGTCGCGCTCGGGCGGCGTGTAGACGACGAGGTAGCGCAGCGTCGAGGCGAGCTGCAGCGAAAAGCGCTCGTCGCGCAGCCGCGCCGGGCCGCGCCAGCCTTCGAAGCAGTTGTCGTAGTCGAGGTGCGAGAGGTCGCTGTCGATGCCGGGCTGCGCGACCTTGCGCACGGGCAGCTGCGTCGCGTCGCTGTCCCAGCGATCGGAGAGCTCCACGTGCAGGCGGCTGCGCGAGCGCTTGGGGAAATAGGGATGCCAGCCGATGCCCACCGGCTGCTCGCCCCCCGCCCGGTTGGTGAACTGCATCCGCACCGTGAACGACTCGGGCGTGAGCGCGAAGTACTGGCGCGCGGTGAAGGCGAACGGCCAGTCGTCGTCGGCTTCGTGCTCGAGTTCGATCACGACCTCGAGCACGCTCGACGAGACCAGCCGCCACGGCCGCTGCCAGCCGAGGCCGTGCAGCGAGTGCGGCGAGTCGGTGACGTTGGCGGCCGTCGTGTGGTCGTGGCCGCGCCAGCGGAAGCGCCGGTAGCCGAGGCGGTTCGAGTACGGCAGCAGCGGGTACATCGCCGACGCGCGCGAGTGGGTGAGCTCCGCCGGCTCGGTCGAGCGCATCACCGGTGTCGTCTGGTGCCAGAGGCCGGCGACGGAGCCGCCGAGGTCGGGGCGCAGGGCGAGGCGCAGGGCACCGGCGTGCAGTTCAAAGGCAGCGGGCACGGTGGTCATGGGCGAATCATCCTAGGTCGGCCTTCAGGTAGTGGGCGCCGGCGATCGGGTTGAAGTAGTACGGCGGGATCTCTTCGAAGCCGAGCGAGGCGTAGAGCTCGCGAGCGGTCTCCATCTCGTCGAGCGTGTCGAGCAGGATGTGCGAGTAGCCGGCACGCCGCGCTTCGTCGAGCAGCGCCTCGGCCAGGGCACGACCGAGGCCGAAGCGGCGAAAGCCCGGCCGCACGTAGAGCCGCTTCATCTCGCAGGCGTTGGCGTAGTCGGCATCGGCCATGGGCCGGAGCGCGCCGCATCCGGCCAGCCGGTCGCCCACGTACGCCAGCAGCAGGTGGCCGTCGGGCGACGCGTATTCGCCCGGCAGCGTCGCCAGCTCCTCGTCGAATCGCTGGAAGCACAGATCGACATCCAGGCTCGCGGCGTACTCGCGAAACAGCGCCGCAGCGGCCGCCACATCGGCCGGCGTCTCGACGCGTCGCAGGGAGATGGCGGGAGGTTCGTCGGGCATGACGTGCTCAGTCGCCGAGCCGCTGCAGGAAATACACGCCGACGCCGCAGGCCACGACCGCCGCCAGCGCCGCCAGCCGCGTTGCCGTGCTGTCGACCGCGGCCGGCACGTCGCGGCTGAGGCGCTTGTCGCCGTGCAGCATCGGCCCGATCAGGTTCCGGCCACGGCGCAGCCAGTAGTAGGCGATGGCCGCGACGTGCAGGGCGACGAGGGCGATGACGATCCACTGGCCGTAGTCCCTGTGCCAGCGGCTGGCCGCCGCGCTGGTCGCGCCGGTCACGAACTTCACCAGCGGGCCGCTGTTGGCGATCTCGTCGTCGGCGAGCAGCCCGGTGCCGATCTGCGCGGCGATGAAGCCGAGCAGCGCGAACACCGACAGCGCGCCGACCGGGCTGTGGCCGACGTGGTGGTGCTCGTGCGCCTGGCTCTGGCCGCGCAGGTAGCGCCAACCGGCCGCCGGGGCATAAGCGAAGGCGCGAAAGCGCGACCAGTGGCCGCCCACCACGCCCCACAGCAGGCGAAAGGCGACCAGCGTGAAGACGACGTAGCCGATGCGGAAGTGCCACACCATGAGGCCGCCGCCGATTCGCGCCGTGACGATCGAGGCGATCACGCAGACCGCCAGCAGCCAGTGAAAGGCACGCGTCGGCAGGTCCCAGACACGCACCAGGACCGCATCGGTCATCGGTTCGGCAGGCGGCATCGGTGAAGCGAGTCGAGCTCGGGCAGGGGCAGGGGCAGGGGCAGGGGCTGCTTACACTCGCCGGCCTGCCGCCGCCAGACCACCCCGATCGGGGCGGCGCCCATCTCGTCCACGGAGGTCCTCATGTCCCAGTCTTTCAAGCCGGTGCCGATGGTAGCCGCAGCGGTCGCGGCCTTTGTCACGTCGCTGCCGGCAGCGGCACAGTTCGCCAAGCCGGAGGATGCCATCCGCTATCGACGCGCCGCCTTCACCGTGATGGCGACGCACTTCGGCCGCGTCGCGGCAATGGCCAACGGCCGCGTCCCGTTCGACGCCAAGGCAGCGGCCGACAACGCCGAGCTCGCCACCATCGTCTCGAAGCTGCCCTACGCCGGCTTCGTCGCGGGCACCGACAAGGGCGACACCAAGGCCGACGCGAAGATCTGGACCGAGAACGACAAGTTCCTCGCCTCGGCCGCCAGGATGCAGGAAGAAATGGCCAAGCTCAATGCCGCCGCCAAGACCGGCAACATCGATGCGATCAAGGTCGCCGTGGGTGCGACAGGCGGCTCGTGCAAGTCCTGCCACGACAGCTACCGCAGGGAGTGACGCCAGGCTGCGTCGGCCGCAGGGCCTGACCGCGCGCTGCGGCCGGCGCGCTCACAGCGTGACGTCGCCGCGCACGCAGGTCACGCTGGCGCCGCCGACCCACACCGTGCCGGCTTCGCGCGCGATGCTCACGTGGCCGGCACGGCCGAGACGCGTGCCTTGCCCGGCCGTGTAGCGATCGGGCAGCACGCCGGCCTCGATCAGCCAGCCGGCAAGGCCGGCGTTGAGGCTGCCGGTGACGGGGTCTTCGTCGATGCCGACCATCGAGGCGAAGGCGCGCACTTCGACGTCGCACGGCGACCCGGCCGGGCAGGCGCCGACGAGGCCCACCTTGGCCAGCGGCTTCAGCGCCGCGTGGTCGGGCTCGACGGCGAGCACGGCGGCCGCGCTGTCGAGCCGGAGCGCGAGCCAGCGCGGCCCGTTGTCGAGCCAGCGGGCGGCTTGCACCGCGCCGTCCGGGAGGCCGAGCGCAGCCTGCACGGCAGCGAGCAGCGCCGGCTCGACCTCCGCGACGGTGAGCGCAGGCGCGGCGAACGCCAACCGCGCGCCTTCGCGCCGGATGCGCACCAGCCCCACGCCGCACTCCTGCACGACCATGCCGCGGTCGCGCGGCGCACCGCCCTGCTCGAGCCAGGCGTGGCAGCTGCCCAGCGTGGGATGGCCGGCGAAGGGCAGCTCGCCGCCCGGCGTGAAGATGCGCACCCGGTAGTCGGCGGCGGCATCGCGCGGCGCGAGCAGGAACGCGGTTTCGCTGAGGTTCGTCCAGCGCGCGAAGGCCTGCATGCGCTCGGCACCGAGCGCGTCGGCGCCGTGGACGACGGCGAGCGGGTTGCCGAGCAAGGCGGTCTCGGTGAAGACGTCGACCTGGCTGAAGCCGAACCGCGTCACGTCGACTCCTGGAGCTCGCGCAGGGCGGCCGCCAGCGCGGCGATGCCGGTCTCTATCTGTGCCGGCGGCACGGTCACGAACGAGAGCCGGAGCGTGTGGCGCTTCGGGTTCGCGGCGAAGAACGGCGCGCCGGGAACGAAAGCGACGCCGTGCGCCAGGGCGCGAACGAGCAGCGCGTCGCTGTCGGCGCCGGCGGGCAGCTCGACCCAGAAGAACATGCCGCCGCCCGGCACGCGCCAGCGGCAGGCGAGCGG
>CAXSEJ010000200.1:0-4832 GCA_964236395.1 uncultured Rhizobacter sp. | reverse complement strand
CTGAAGAAGAAGCCGAGCACGAGCGAGCTGCTCGACTGGCTGAAGCTGCTCGTTGCCGAAGACATTCCGATCGAGGCCCTGCAGAGCAAGGACGAGAAGGTCGCGGTGCCGCCGCTGCTCGGCGCGCTGCTCAAGAACGAGCAGGACGTCTCGCTGTTCGAAAAGCTCGTCTTCATGCAGAAGCACAACCGGTGACCGGGGCCGCTTGATGCAGGCGGTCGCGCCGGTCAGCCTCGACGACGGGCGGGTGCGGCTGGAGCCGCTCGGCTTGCAGCACGTCGACGGCCTGCTCGCTGCGGCCGCCGACGGGGAGCTCTGGAAGATTCGCGTCACGAGCGTGCCCGAGCCGAGCGACACGCGCGGCTACGTCGAGCGGGCGCTGCAGATGCAGGCCGAGGGCCACCGCCTGCCGTTCGCGGTGCTCGATGCGGCCAGCGGCGAGGTGATCGGCTCTTCGAGCTACCACGACATCGTGCCGGCGGTCGATCGGCTCGAGATCGGCTACACCTGGTACGCCAAAAGCCGGCAGCGCAGCCACGTGAACGCGGCGGCCAAGATGCTGCTCATGACGCACGCCTTCGAGACGCTCGGCGCACGGCTCGTCGGCTGGCGCACCGACAACTTCAACTTCGCCAGCCAGCGCGCCATCGAGCGCCTCGGCGCGCGCCGGGACGGCGTGCTGCGCCATCACGCGCTGCGCCGCGACGGCAGCGTGCGCGACACCGTGATGTACAGCATGGCAGCGGCCGAGTGGCCCGAGGCTCGCGCCGAGCTGCGCTGGCGACTGAATCGGACGATGGAATCGGACAATGGAATCGGGCGATTGAACCGGGCGATTGAATGAGCCGCCTGGCAACGCTTCCTGTTCGCGCCCGGCGTGCCGTGACCTCGCTCCGCCCGGTTCGCGTCGTGCTCGCCGCCTCGCTCGTCATGGTCGCGCTGGCGGCCCAGGCGCTCGAGCTTCGCGTCCTGTCGGCCGGCGCCGTCGAGCCCGGGATCCGACCCGCTCTGGCCGCGTTCGAGCGCGACAGCGGCCACAAGGTGATGCTCGCTTTCGCAGCCGCTCCGGCGCTGCGCTCCGCCCTGCAGATGGCGCCGGTGGCAGACGTCATCGTCGCGCCCGAGGCGGTCCTCGGCGAGGCGGCGAGCGCGCCCCCGGCAGGCATGCGCGCGCCGATCGGTGGCGTCGGCGTCGCCGTGGCCGTTCGAGAGGGCGCCGAGGTGCCCGACATCTCGAGCGCAGATTCGCTCAAGGCTGCCCTCGCTCGCGCCGAAGTCGTGGTCTTCAACCGCGCCTCGACCGGAAGCCATGTCGAGACCCTGCTGCAGCGCATCGGCAGCGCCGACACGGTGGCGGCAAAGGCCGTGCGCGTGGCCGACGGGGCGGCGGTGTTGCGCCGCCTGCTCGCCGGCAGCGGCCGCGAAATGGGCTTCGCCGCACAGACCGAGATCGTGCTGTTTCGCGACCAGGGCATTCGGCTCGTCGGTCCGCTGCCGGCCACCTTGCAGAACACGACGACCTACGTGGCCGTGCCGTGGCCGGGTGCGGTGGTGACCGATGCGGCCCGGGCGGAGGCGACTGCGGCACTGGTGCGCCACCTGCAGGGTGCCACGGCGCGCGCCATGTTCGTGAACGCCGGCATCGAGCCGGCGCGCTGACCGCCGGGATCGCTCAGACCGGCTGCTTCACCGCGTCGGCGGCTCCACCGACATGCGGGCTCTTCGCTGGCGGGCTGGCAGCCGACGCGTCACTGCCGCGGGGCGCCGGCCTCGAACCAGCGCCCGATCGCCGCGCGCTCGGCTTCGGTGATGGCGGTGGCATTGTTCATCGGCATGAGCTTGAGGACCACCGCCTGCTGGTAGACCTGCTGCGCGTGGGCACGGATGGCCTCGGCCGAGTCGAGGCGCACGTTCTTGCTCTGCACTGCGGCGTTGTGGCACAGCTGGCAGCGCTGGGCGACGATGCCCTGCACCTGGGCGAAGCTCGGCGGCGGCGCCTTCGCGGCGGCAGCCGCCACTGCGGGATCGGGCGCCCGCGGCATCGTCGCCGCGACCGTGCCGGCGAGCAACAGCGTGCCCGCAACAGCGTACCGCCACGGCACCGGCCGCCCTTCGGCGTGGGCGCGGTGGCGCAGCACGAACGAGAGGCGGACCAGCGCGCCGGCGAGCATGAGCAGCACCAGCACCAGCCAGTTGTGCGGCGAGGTAAAGGCGAAGCCGTAGTGGTTGCTGATCATCGCGACCACGACCGGCAGCGTGAAGTAGGTGTTGTGCACGCTGCGCTGCTTGCCGCGCTGGCCGTGCACCGGGTCGACCGGTGCGCCTTCGCGGAGCGCCGCCACGACCTTGCGCTGGCCGGGGATGATGACCATCGCCACGTTGGCGGTCATCGTCGTCGCCATGATCGCGCCGACGATGAGGAAGGCGGCACGGCCGGCAAAGAGGTGGCACGCGAGCCACGAGGCGAAGACGATCAGCGCGACCACGAGCACGCCGACGACGAGGTCGCCGCGCCGGCCGCGGCCGAAGACGCGGCAGACCCCGTCGTAGGCGAGCCAGAACACGACGAAGAAGGCCAGGGCGGCGGCGATGGCGGCGGCCGCCGACCAGTCGAGCACGGCCTTGTCGACGAGAAAGGTGCTGGCGTTGAAGAGGTAGAGCACGGCGAACAGCGCGAAGCCGGTGAGCCAGGTGGAATAGCTCTCCCACATCGACCAGTGCAGTTGCTCGGGCAGCCGCGCCGGTGCAACCGGGTACTTCTGCTGGTGGTAGAAGCCGCCGCCGTGCACCGCCCAGAGCTCGCCGCCGATGCCCTTGGCGCGATCGGCCTCGTCTTTCGGCCGGGTCAGGCTGTTGTCGAGGCCGACGAAGTGGAACGAGGCGCCGATCCAGGCGATGCCGGTGACGACGTGTGCCCAGCGCAGCAGCAGGTTCAGCCAGTCGAGGAGGTAGGCGTCCACGGGCGAAGTGTCTGCAGTCAGCTGCCGCGGTAGGTGGAGTAGGACCACGGCGTGACGAGCAGCGGCACGTGGTAGTGGCCGCCGTGCTCGGCCAGGCCGAACTCGACCGGCACTTCGTCGAGGAAGGGCGGGTCGGCAAGCGCCGCGCCACGGCCGGCGAAGTAGGCGGCGACGGAGAAGACGAGGCGATAGCGCCCGGCACGGAACTCGCTTTTCGAGAGAAGCGGCGCGCCTGCGCGGCCGTCGTCGCCGAGCACCGCCGACCTGATCTCGAACGCCGTGCCGCTCTCGATGCGCCAGAGCGCGACGCGCATGCCGGCCGCCGGGCAGCCGTGGCAGGTATCGAGCACATGCGTCGTCAGTGTTCCCATGATCGCTTCCGGTGACGGAGCAAAGTGTATACACTTTGAAGCGCCACACCTCACGACATGCCGCGATCCAGTGCCCGCCTCGAAGTGATTCGCTCAGCCGCGCCGGCGAGCGACAGCACCGGCCGCATCGTCGACTCCATCACCGCGGCGATCGTCGAACGCCGGCTGCTGCCCGGCACCAAGCTGGCCGAGCAGAAGATCGCCGACATCTTCGCGGTCTCGCGCACGCTGGTGCGCCAGGCCATGCACCAGCTGAGCCGCGACAAGCTCGTGACGCTCGAGCCGGCGCGCGGTGCGCGGGTCGCCGAGCCGAGCGTCGAGGAAGCGCGCCAGGTCTTCGAGGTGCGGCGCATGCTCGAGGCGGCGATGATCCGGCGTGCCGCCGCCGAGCTCACGCCGGAGCAGATCGCGGAGCTGCGCAAGCACCTGCGCCGCGAGGAAAGCGCCGTCCGCCGGAGCGATGTCCCGGGCCGCACGCGCCTGCTCGCCGACTTCCACGTGGTCGTCGCCACCCTGCTCGGCAACGCCGTGCTCGCCGACATGCTGGGCGAGCTCGTCTCGCGCTCCTCGCTCATCGCGCTCATGTACCAGTCGGCCCACTCTGCCGAGCACTCCTTCGCCGAGCACGTGGCCATCGTCGACGCGCTGGAGAAGCGCGACGCGCGCACCGCCGTGCGGCTGATGCGGAGCCATCTCGAGCACGTGGAGCAGAACCTGCGCCTGAAGCCGCGCTTTGCCGACCTCGCTGCGGCGTTGATGCCGTCATGACCGCCTATCCCCGCGATCTCAAGGGCTATGGCGCCGACGTGCCGCATGCGTGCTGGCCGAACGGCGCGCGCATCGCGGTGCAGTTCGTCCTCAACTACGAAGAGGGCGGCGAGAACAGCGTGCTGCACGGCGACCCGGCATCGGAGACCTTCCTTTCCGAGCTGGTCACGGCGCAGGCCTTTGCGGCGCGGCACATGACGATGGAGTCGATGTACGAGTACGGCTCGCGCGCCGGCGTGTGGCGCCTGCTGCGCGAGTTCGACGCACGCGGCCTGCCGCTCACCGTTTTCGGCGTCGCCATGGCACTCGAGCGCTACCCGGAGCTGGTGGCGAAGTTCATGGCCCGCGGCGACGAGATCGCCTGCCACGGCCTGCGCTGGATCCACTACCAGGACCTGCCCGAAGCGACCGAGCGGAGCCACATGGACCGGGCCAGCCAGGTGCTGAAGGAGCTCACCGGCGGCGCCTGGCCGCTCGGCTGGTACACCGGCCGCGACAGCCCGAACACCCGCCGGCTCGTGGTCTCGCATGGCGGCTACGCGTACGACAGCGACTACTACGGCGACGACCTGCCGTTCTGGGTCGAGGTGGAAAAGAGCGACGGCGCCACGGTCCCGCATCTCGTCGTGCCCTACTCGCTCGACACCAACGACATGCGCTTCGTGCAGGCCCAGGGCTTCAACACCGGCGAGCACTTCTTCACCTACCTGCGCGACAGCTTCGACGCCCTCTA
>CAXSEJ010000199.1:0-4875 GCA_964236395.1 uncultured Rhizobacter sp. | reverse complement strand
CCGCCAGCGTTCAATCTGAGCCAGGATCAAACTCTTCAGTTCGATCTTGATGTTTACTCAATGAATTGAAGTGAACTTCACTTCATGAGCGTTTAAGGTCCATGAGACCTTGAAGTCCTGCGACTTCAAGGCACTCGGCCTCGAACGCCCACACTTATCGGCTGTTAGTTTTTAAAGAACGCTGCGCCTTTGGAGGGCGCTGCTGCTGCCGGCAAAGCCGTCATCAGCGAAGACAACGATTCTCGCATGTTTCGAGAAGCTCTGTCAACCTTTGGGGTTAACTTCGGCTTGGCAGCGGACTCGCCGTGTGCTCTCCAAGCCGCTCTTTCTCGCTGCGGGCCGCGACTATAACGCAGTGTCGACCCCTGGGGCGGAAGCAGCAAAAGTTGACTTCCGCAACAGGGAGATTTCGCTGCCGACAAGGGCACATTCCAGTTCTGGGTCATCGGCTGCCACGATGCGTTGGACGCTCGCCGACCACAGCGCCGCATCGTTGGCGAGCACCCGCTGCTTGACGCTGACGATCTGGGACGGCTGCATGGAGAAGCTGCGCAGGCCCATGCCGAGCAACAGGTCGGTGAAGGCGAGATCGCCTGCCATCTCCCCACACACGCTGACACCCTTGCCGGCGCCCCTTGCCTGCGAAATAGTCCGCTCGACGAGCTGCAGCACGGCCGGATGCCACGGGTTGTAGAGGTGCGCGACGGTCTCGTCCGCACGGTCGATTGCCAGCGTGTACTGGATGAGGTCGTTGGTGCCGATCGAAACGAAGTCGAAGTGACGCAGGAAGGCGGGCAGCGTCAAAGCTGCTGCCGGCACCTCGACCATCGCGCCGATCTGTATTTCTCCGTAAGCCCGGCCGGCGTCGTCGAGTTGCTGACGCGCCTTGGCCAAGGCCTCCACGGTGCGCCGGACCTCGCTGAGATGCGCGACCATCGGGATCAGCAGCCGCACAGGACCGCACGCAGCGGCACGCAGGATGGCCCGCAACTGCTGGCGGAACATGGCCGGCTCCGAAAGACTCCAGCGGATGGCGCGCAGGCCCAGGGCCGGGTTCAGCGCGTGCTCGTGTCGCAGCTCGTTGGCCGACATCCGTTCCAGCGCCTTGTCGGCACCGATGTCGACGGTGCGGATGGTCACCGGCCGGCCCCGCATCGCCGTGACGGCCGTGCGATAGGCCTCGAACTGCTCGTCTTCGCCGGGCAGCTCGCCATCGCGGTTCATGAACAGGAACTCGCTGCGGAACAGACCGACGCCGACGGCCCCGGCCTCGAGCGCCGCAGCCGCATCGCCGGGCTGCTCGATGTTGGCCAGCAATTCGATGCGCTCGCCGTCGCGCGTGACCGCCGGCAGGTGACGCAGGCGCGCGAGGCCGGCACGGCCGACGTCGCGCTGACGCCGTACCTCGCGGTACTCCTCGATCACCCATGCCGGCGGATCGACGATGACGGTGCCCGTGTCGCCGTCGATCACGACCCAGTCGTCCTGCCGGATGAGACGGCTGGCCTCGCGCGCGCCGACGACGGCCGGGATGTCCATGCTGCGCGCGACGATCGCGGTGTGCGAAGTCTTGCCGCCGACGTCGGTGACGAAGCCGAGGAAGACGCCGCCTTTGAACTGCAGCATGTCGGCCGGCGAGATGTCGCCGGCGACGAGCACCAGCGGGTCACTTCCGCTCGCGGCGCCACTCACGTGCGCGGCAATCGCCGAGGCGCCGTCGTCGCCACGCGCGAGCACGCCGAGCAGTCGCTCGACCACCTGCTCGAGGTCGGCCTTGCGCTCGCGCAGGTAGAGGTCTTCCATCTCGTCGAACTGCCGGGCAAGCACTTCGAGCTGTGCCGACAGCGCCCACTCGGCGTTGTAGTGGCGCTCGCGAATCCACTGCTTCGTGGCGCCGGTGAGCGTGTCGTCGTGCAGCAGCATGACGTGCACATCGAGCAGGGCCGAGAGTTCAGCGGGCGCTTCCGCCGGCAGGTCGCGCTGCATGGCGCCGAGCTCCGCGGCGACGAGGTCGCGGGCGCTGCGCAGGCGCTCGATCTCCGCCTCGACGTCGGCCTCGCCCACGTAGTAGTGGGCGACGTCGATCCGGCTCGACGCCACGAGCACCGCGCGGCCGATCGCGATGCCGCGCGACACCGGCAAACCGAACAGCTGGAAGCTCATGCAACCCATCCTAGCAGCGCGGTCACGCCTTAGCCGGCGCGTCGCGCCGCGGCTACTGGCCTTCGCCGAACTTGTCGTCGACCAGCGCGGTGATGGCGGTCATCGCCGCCGCCTCGTCTTCGCCGTCGGTCTCGAGCTCGATCTCGCTGCCAAGACCGGCCGCCAGCATCATCACGCCCATGATGCTCTTGGCATTGACACGGCGCCCATTGCGACTCATGAACACGTCGCAACGGAAGCTGCCAGCGAGCTTGGTCAGCTTGGCCGATGCACGGGCGTGCAGGCCGAGCTTGTTACTGATCCTGAGCGTTGCCTTCATCACTGCCGCGTGCCTTCAAGACCTGGTTCTGCGGCCGCGAACTGGCGACCTGCATCACGCCCTGGGTCGCGCCGGCGACGGCTCGTGCCAGCACCGCGTCGAGCGACTCCTCGCCGTAACAGAGCGTGCGCCAGAGCATCGGCACGTTGACGCCGGCGACCACCTTGACGTGCAGGCCGTCGGCCAGGCGTTGGGCGATGTTGCAGGGCGTGGCGCCGAAGACGTCGGTGAGGATGAGCGCGTCGGGGTCGCGGACACGTTCGAGCAACTGGCGCAATTGGGCCTCGATCTCCTCGATCGGCATGTCGGGCAAGACGTCGAGCGCCATGAGCTTGGCGGCGCAGTCGGGATACGCGTGCTGCGCCACGGCCTGCAACGACGAGGCCAGCGGCGCGTGGGCGATGATCAGAAGTCCCGGCATGGCGGCGGATTATGGGCAGTTCGATCGGTGCGACAAGTCGATCAGCGAAGGCGAATGGCGGCGAAGAAGTTGTCGAGCGCTTCCTGCCCGACAGGCGCGCCGGCGCCGATCACGGTCGCCTGGTACACCCTGGTTCCTCTAACGAGAAATGCCGCATGTTCGACGACAGCGCGGCCATCGGGCAGCGTCCCGTCGATCCGCAGCCACCCGCTCTCAGGATTGGGCGTCGCGCCGTCCACCGTGGGCGGCGGCAGCGCCGTCGCCTTGCCCGACACGTTCGCCGCCGCCTGCGCCCGCAATGCGGCGAGCACCGGCGGCACCCGCCCGGCCGTGCCGACCTCGGCAACGGCGAAGGAGAACGTGGTGCCGGCTGCGGTGCAGGAATGCAGGCGCATCGGGACGGCGGCGCCGGCCAGCGGCACGACGCGCGCCATGCTCGACGGTCGGCACGGGAACCACACCGTCGCGCCGCTGCCTTCGGGCCGGGCTTCGCGCCAGTCCAGGCTCGGCGAGCAGGCGAGCAGCGCTCCGGGCAGCCAGACGAAGGCGAGCCAGCGACGGAAGATGGCAGCGCCTCGAGCCGGTCGCATGCCGCCGATTATCGTGGCGGTCGCGCGCCCACAATGACGACGTGACCCGGCACGCACCCGATCTCGACTCGCCGCCCGAGCAGGCGGGGGCGCTCGCCGGCGTGCGTGTGCTCGACCTCTCGCGAGTGCTCGCCGGACCGTGGTGCACGCAGACGCTCGCCGACCTCGGCGCGGAGGTGATCAAGGTGGAGCGGCCGGCCCGGGACGGCCAACCCGGCGGCGACGACACACGCGGCTGGGGACCGCCGTTCGTGAAAGACGCCCACGGCGCCGATACCACCGAGGCCGCCTACTACCTGAGCACCAACCGCAACAAGCGCTCCATCACCATCGACATGGCCCAGCCGAGCGGAGCCGCGCTGGTGCGCACGCTGGCCGGCCGCGCCGACGTACTGGTCGAGAACTTCAAGGTCGGCGACATGGCGCGTTACGGGCTCGACGCTGCCTCGCTGCTCGCAGTGCACCCCGGTCTCGTTTACTGCTCGATCACCGGCTACGGCCAGACCGGGCCGTACCGCGAGCGTGCCGGCTACGACTACGCCGTGCAGGGTCTGGGCGGCCTGATGAGCGTGACCGGCCCGTCCAGCGCCGAGATCGCCGACGACGCGCCGGGCGGCGGGCCGCAGAAGGTGGGTGTCGCCGTCGCCGACCTCTTCACCGGCATGTACGCCAGCACCGCCATCCTCGCCGCGCTGCGCCACCGCGACCGCACCGGGCAGGGCCAGGCGATCGACATGGCCCTGCTCGACACCCAGGTCGCCATGCTCGCGAACCTCGGCGCCGGCTACCTGGCCACCGGCGTCGCGCCGCGGCGGGCGGGCAACGCGCACCAGAACATCGTGCCGTACCAGGTGTTCGAGGTGGCCGACGGGCACTTGATCCTGGCCGTCGGCAACGACGGCCAGTTCGCCCGCTTCTGCAAGGTGGCCGGCTGCCCGGAGCTCGCCGTCGACCCGCGCTTCGTCCGCAACGCCGGCCGGGTGCGCGGACGGGCGGAACTGGTGCCGCTGCTCGCCGAGCGCATGAAGCGTCGGCCGCGGGCGGAGTGGCTGGCGGCGCTCGAGGCGGCCAAGGTGCCGTGCGGGCCGATCAACGACCTGGCCGAGGTGTTTGCGGACCCCCAGGTGCTGCACCGTCGCATGGCGGTGGCGATGGCGCACCCGTCGGCGGGCAGCGTGCACCTGGTCGCCAGCCCGATGAAGCTCTCGGCGACGCCGGTGCGCTACCTGCGGGCGCCGCCGCTGCTCGGCGCCGACACCGACGCCGTTCTGGCGGAGCTCGGCTTCGACACGGCGGAGATCGCCGCCTTGCGCTCGACCGGCGCGATCTAGATGTGATGTCTCAATAGGTTGTTCACCCGGAAGGATCTGGGAGACTGGAGT
>CAXSEJ010000198.1:0-4877 GCA_964236395.1 uncultured Rhizobacter sp. | reverse complement strand
CGCAGGGCAACGCGGTACAGGTCTTCGAGCAGCTTGCCCTTCCAGGCGTTCCACACCCGCGGGCTGGTGCCGCGGATGTCGGCCACCGTCAGCAGGTACAGCGCAGTGAGCCGGCGCTCGTTGCCGATGACGCGGGCGAAGTCGCTCACCACGTCCGGGTCGGACAGGTCTTCCTTCTGGGCGACGCGCGACATCGTGAGGTGGTGGGCGACCAGGAACTCGATGAGCTCGGTCTCCGCGCGCTCGACGCCGTGGTCGCGGCAGAAGCGCCGAACCTCGAGCGTGCCGAGCTCGGAGTGGTCGCCGCCGCGGCCCTTGGCCACGTCGTGGAACAGCGCGGCGATGTAGAGCACCCACGGCCGGTCGAAGGTCGAGGCCAGCTGGGAGCAGAACGGGTACTCGTGGGCGTGCTCCGGGATGAAGAAGCGGCGCACGTTGCGCAGCACCATGAGGATGTGCTGGTCGACGGTGTACACGTGGAACAGGTCGTGCTGCATCTGGCCGACGATGCGGCGAAAGACCCAGAGGTAGCGACCGAGCACGCTTGTCTCGTTCATCAGGCGCAAGGCGTGGGTCTGGCCCTCGGGCGCCTTCAGGATCTTCATGAAGGTGGCGTGGTTCGCCGGATCGCGGCGGAACTTCGCGTCCATGAGGTGGCGTGCGTTGTAGAGCGCGCGCAGCGTCCGCGCCGAAAGTCCCTTGGGCCCGACCGACTGCTGGTAGACGAGGAAGGTTTCGAGGATGGCGTGCGGGTCGCGCTGGTAGAGGTCGTCGCTCGCCACCTCCAGCATGCCGCCGCGCTCGAGGAACTCGGGCGTGATCGGCCGCATGGGCGCGTCCTGCAGGCCGTTGACGCGCTCCTCGATGCCCAGCATCAGGATCTGGTTGAGCTGGGTCACCGCCTTGGCCGCCCAGTAATAGCGCCGCATCAGCCGTTCGGAGGCGCGCTGGCCGTGCACCGAGAGGTAGCCGAAGCTCTCGGCGACGGCCGTCTGCAGGTCGAACGCCAGCCGGTCCTCTCGCCGCCCGGCGACGACGTGGAGCCGGGCGCGCACGAGCTTGAGCACGCCTTCGTTGCGCTGCAGCTGCCGCACCTCGAACGCGGTGATGAGCTGGTGCTGCGCGAGCTGCTGCCAGGTCCGGCCCAGGCCGGCGGCACGGGCCACCCAGATCACCGTCTGCAGATCGCGCAGGCCGCCCGGGCTTTCCTTGCAGTTGGGCTCGAGCGAGTAGGGCGTGTTGTCGTACTTTTGATGCCGCTGCCGCATCTCGAGTGTCTTGGCACGCAGGAAGAGCGAGGCGTCCATCGCACCCGCCGTCGCGTCCTGGAAGTGCCTGAACAGCGCGCGGTCGCCGCACAGGAAGCGGGCTTCGAGCAGCGCCGTCTGCACCGTGACATCGGCGGTCGCAAGCAAGACGCACTCGTCGACCGTGCGCACGCTGGAGCCGATCTCGAAGCCGGCGTCCCAGCAGGCGGTGATGAAGTTGCCGGTGGCGTCGCGGCCGGCCGCGCCGCAGGCCGCGGCGCTCTCGGGCAGCAGCACGAGGACATCGACGTCGGAGTACGGGAACAGCTCGCCGCGCCCGTAGCCGCCGACGGCGACCAGCGCCGCGGCGGCCGGCAACCCCGCCCGGTGCCAGAGCTCGAGCAGGCGCGCATCGACCTCGGCGGCGAGCGATCGGACCAGGCGGAGCGCCGCGCGGGACGTGGGCCGCGCCGCGACGAACTGCGCCAGCAGCGCCGCCTTGGCTTCGCGAAAGCGGCCGCGCAGGTCGCCCGCGGCGACGGCCGAAGGCGGCACGTCGTTCATCTGCATCGGCGAAGGCTCAGGCGGCGTCGACGAAAGCCGGCGGCGGTGGGCTGCCCGCGGAGAGCGTCATGACCTCGTAGCCCGAGTCGGTGACCAGCACCGTGTGTTCCCACTGGGCCGAGAGCGAGCGGTCGCGGGTGACGATGGTCCAGCCGTCGCCGGCCTCGCGGATGTCGCGCTTGCCGGCGTTGATCATCGGTTCGATGGTGAAGGTCATGCCCGGCTGGAGCTCGTCGAGCGTGCCGGCCTTGCCGTAGTGCAGCACCTGCGGGTCTTCGTGGAACTTCCTGCCGATGCCGTGGCCGCAGAACTCGCGAACGACCGAAAAACCCAGCCCTTCGGCGAAGACCTGGATCGCCTGGCCGATGTCGCCGAGGCGGGCGCCGGGCTTGACCTTGACGATGCCCTTCCACATCGCCTCGTACGTCGACTGCACGAGCCGCCTGGCGGCGATCGAGCCTTCGCCCACGATGAACATCCGGCTCGTGTCGCCGTGCCAGCCGTCCTTGATGACGGTGACGTCGATGTTGACGATGTCGCCGCTCTTCAGCGGCCGGTCGTTCGGGATGCCGTGGCAGACCTGGTGATTGATCGAGGTGCAGATCGACTTGGGGTAGGGCGTGTAGCCGGGCGGCGCGTAGTTCAGCGGTGCCGGCACGGCGCCTTGCACGGCGACGATGTGGTCGTGCGCCAGCCGGTCGAGGGCCTCGGTCGTGGCGCCGGGTTTGACGTGCGTCGCGAGCAGATCCAGCACCTCCGCGGCGAGCCTTCCGGCGGTGCGCATCGCGGCGATGTCGCTCTCGTTCTTGATCGTGATCGTCATCGCGGAATTATCGTTGGCAGCGCGGGGGCGGCGTTTCGGCCCCCCCTAGAATCCCGGGTTTCCACGGGGGCGCGCGCTGAAGCAGCTGGTGCATTTCGAGGGCGGCAATGCCCTCTCCGACTTTCGCGCCCGGGCGCTGCTCGATCGCCTGCGCACCGTGGCCGGCGGCATCGAGAAGGTCACAGCCCGTCACCTTCATGTCGTGTGGAGCGTTCTGCCGCTCCAGGCCGGCGAGTCGGAGCGCATCGCCGCGCTGCTCGCTTATGGCGAGCCCGCCGTGCCGGCCCGGGCGGACGCGTCGATCATCGTCGCGCCGCGACTCGGCACGATCTCGCCGTGGGCCTCGAAGGCCACCGACATCGCGCGCAACTGCGGCCTGCCGGTGCACCGGGTCGAACGCGTCACCGAGTACGCGCTGGTGCTCGGGCGCGGCCTGCTCGGCGGCATGCATCCGCTCGGTGCCGAGGAGCTGGCGGCCATCGCCGCGCTGCTGCACGACCGCATGACGGAAACAGTGCTGCCGAATCGCGCCGCCACCCTTCGCCTGTTCGACGAGCGCGTCGCCGGGCCGACGCTGACCGTGCCCGTCGACGACGGTGGTCGGGCGCTGGCCGAAGCCAACCGGAGCTTCGGCCTTGCCCTCTCGAGCGACGAGCTCGACTACCTGCGCACCGCCTTCATGGCCCTCGGTCGCCCGCCGACGGACGTGGAGCTGATGATGTTCGCGCAGGCCAACAGCGAGCACTGCCGGCACAAGATCTTCAACGCCGACTTCACCATCGACGGCGAGCGGCAGGAGCGCTCGATGTTCGCGATGATCCGCGCCAGCGAGAAAGCGTCGCCGCAGCACACCGTCGTCGCCTACAGCGACAACGCCTCGGTGATGGAAGGCAGCGTCGTCGAACGCTGGCTGCCCGAAAGCGCGCAAGGCGCTTGCCGGTACGTCGGCCGCAGCGAGCTGACGCATGTGCTGATGAAGGTGGAGACGCACAACCACCCGACCGCCATTTCGCCGTTCCCGGGGGCGTCGACCGGCGCCGGTGGCGAGATCCGCGACGAGGGCGCGACCGGCCGGGGCTCGAAGCCGAAGGCCGGCCTCACCGGCTTCAGCGTCTCCAATCTGCACCTGCCGCCGCTGCCCGGCGCCGTCGCCAGCGCCGAGCCGTGGGAGCGGGCGCGCTACGGCAGGCCGGAGCACGTCGCCAGCGCGCTGCAGATCATGATCGACGGGCCGCTCGGCAGCGCGGCGTTCAACAACGAGTTCGGTCGGCCCAACCTCTGCGGCTACTTCCGCGTCTACGAGCAGGAGGTCGGCGGCAAGCGCCGCGGCTACCACAAGCCGGTGATGATCGCGGGCGGGTTGGGCTCGATCGCCGCCACGCAGTCGCACAAGGTCGAGTTCCCCGCCGGCACGCAGCTCGTCCAGCTCGGCGGGCCGGGCATGCGCATCGGCATGGGCGGCAGTGCCGCCAGCTCGATGGCCGCCGGCGCCAACGCCGCCGAGCTCGACTTCGATTCGGTGCAGCGCGGCAACCCGGAAATCCAGCGCCGCGCGCAGGAGGTCATCGACCGCTGCGCCGCGCTCGGCGACGCCAACCCCATCCTGTCGATCCACGACGTCGGCGCCGGCGGCCTCGCCAACGCGTTCCCGGAGCTCGTCGATGGTGCCGGCCGCGGCGGCAGCTTCGTCATGGACGAGATGCCCGTCGAGGAGAGCGGCCTGGCCGCCAGGGAGATCTGGTGCAACGAGAGCCAGGAGCGCTATGTCCTCGCCGTGGCCGAGGCGAAGATGCCTGAATTCGAGGCCATCTGCGCTCGCGAGCGCTGCCCGATGGCGGTGGTCGGCAGGGCGACCGGGCGTCGCTTGCTCGAGGTGGAGCACGAGGGGCGCCTGGCGATCGACATGCCGCTCGACGTGCTGCTCGGCAAGCCGCCGAAGATGCACCGCGACGTGCGCCGGGGCGCCGTCGTGCTGCCCGCGCTCGACCTGAGCGGTGCATCGCTGGCCACCGTCGCCATCGACGTGCTGCGCCATCCGACGGTGGCCAGCAAGCGCTTTTTGATCACGATCGGCGACCGCACCGTCGGTGGCCTGTCGTGCCGCGACCCGATGGTCGGGCCGTGGCAGGTGCCGGTCGCCGACTGCGCGATCACGCTCGCCGACTTCAGCGGCTTCGCCGGCGAGGCGATGGCGATGGGCGAGCGCACGCCGCTCGCCGTCGTCGATGCGCCGGCGTCGGGGC
>CAXSEJ010000197.1:0-4903 GCA_964236395.1 uncultured Rhizobacter sp. | reverse complement strand
CGACGATCATCGCCGTCTCCTGGTCGAGCTGCTGGTTGATGGTGACCATCTGGCCCAGCTTCATCAGCTGCTTGATGACCTCCGACGCCTTCACCGACATCTTGTGCGCCAGGTCGGAGACGCTGATCGTCTCCGGGATGTGCACTTCCTGCGCCTGGAACTCCGCCGGGGCGACGAAGCCGCTCGGCGCGCCGTCGTTGCGGTCGCCGCGGCGACCGGCACGCGGAGCGCGCCAGCCGGCACGGCCGGCACCCGGCGCGCCGCGCGGCGCGGCCTTGAGGGCGCGCTTCTTGGCGGCGTCGTCGGCCCAGCTGGAGGAAAGCTTCTCCGACTTGATCGACTTCTTGTCGCCCGGCTTGGCGACGGTTCCGGGCGCAGCCGCGCCAGGCGTGCCCGCCTTCTTGTGGATCGTGCCCTTGATGGCTTCCTTGGCGGCCTCGGCCGGCTTCGGCGGCTCTTCCGGCTTCTTCGCGACGAGCACCTTCTTCGGCGCGTTCATCATCGTCCGGATGGCGGCAGCCTCGTCCTCGGCGGCCTTGCGGCGCTTGGCCAGATCGGCGGCGCGCTGCTTCTCCTCGTTCTCGACCGTCCCCGCCTTGACGATCCGGAACGCCGGCTTGGGCGGCTCGGCAGGCACTTCGGGCGCGGGCGGCGGGGTCGGCGGCGCGGCCGCGGCGGCGAGCGAAGCGGCGGCGGCCTTGGAGCCCTTCGCGCCCTTCTTGCCGGCGGCCAGCATCTTCGCCGCCTGAACGGCAGCAGCTTCGGCGGCGGCGGCCTGCTCGGCCGCGACCTCGCGGGCGCGGGCCTCGGCGGCCTCCGCCGCTTCGCGCTGGATGCGTTCCTGCTCTTCGCGCTCGCGCTTCTGCGCGGCCAGCTCTTCTTCCTGCATGCGCAGGCGGTCGGCTTCGGCTTCGGCCTCTTCCTCGCGGCGGCGCAGCTCGAGCTCGCGCGCCTCTTCGGAGACGGTGTCTTCCTCGGCCGAGGACACGTCGTCGCGCTTGACGAACGTGCGCTTCTTGCGCACCTCGACCTGGATCGTGCGCGCCTTGCCGCTCGAGTCGGCCTGCTTGATCTCGCTCGTCGACTTGCGGGTCAGCGTGATCTTCTTGCGCTCGCCGCTGGCGACCGTGCCGTGCGCCGTGCGCAGGTGGTCGAGCAGACGCGCCTTGTCGCTGTCGCTGAGCGAGTCGTCGGACGACGCCTTGCTGACGCCGGCCGACTTCAGCTGCTCGAGCAAGGCCGCCGGCGGACGGTTCAGCTCGGCGGCGAGTTGGGCGACGGTTGTGCTAGCCATGTGTCTGTTTATCCTTGCGTTGCCGCTTCTTGCGTTGCGGCGTCTTGCGTTGCCAGGTCTTGCGTTGTCACGTCGTGCGTCGCCGCTTCGGCACGGGCGGCCTCGTCGGCCGCCGCCTGCTGCGCCGCAGCGTCGGCCGCGAACCAGTGGGCGCGGGCCTTCATGATCAGGTCCTTGGCGGCCTCTTCGTCGGCGATGCCGCCGATTTCCATCAGCTCGTCGACGGCCAGGTCGGCCAGCTCGTCCCGGCTGTGCACGCCACCGGCCTCGAGCTTTTCGATCAGCTCCGGGGTCAGGCCGTCGAAGTCGTTGAGGTCCTGCGACACCAGGATCGAGCGGTCCTCGCGGGCGATGTCCATCGTCAACAGAGCGTCCTTGGCCCGGGTGCGCAGCTCGTTCACCGTGTCTTCGTCGAAACTTTCGATCTCCAGCATCTCCTGCATCGGCACGTAGGCGACTTCCTCGAGGCTCGAGAAGCCCTCGGCGATGAGGATGTCGGCGACTTCCACGTCGACGTCGAGCTTGTCGACGAAGAGCTTGCGCACCGAGTCGGATTCCTCGGCCTGCTTCGACGCCGACTCCTCGGCCGACATGATGTTGATGCGCCAGCCGGTCATCTCCGAGGCGAGGCGCACATTCTGGCCGCCGCGGCCGATGGCGATGGCGAGGTTCTCCTCGTCGACCACGACATCCATCGCGTGGCGCTCCTCGTCGACGACGATCGAGTGCACGTTGGCCGGCGCCAGAGCGCCGATCACGAACTGCGCCGGATCTTCCGACCAAAGCACGATGTCGACCCGCTCGCCGGCCAGCTCGTTGGTGACGGCGTTGACCCGCGAGCCGCGCACGCCGACGCAGGTGCCGATCGGGTCGACGCGGCGGTCGTGCGACTGCACCGCGATCTTGGCGCGCGAGCCCGGGTCGCGGGCGCACGACTTGATCTCGAGCAGCTTCTGCTCCATCTCAGGCACTTCCTGGGCGAACAGCTCCATCATGAATTCCGGTGAGCTGCGCGACAGGATGATCTGCGGCCCGCGGAGGGTCGGATCGACCTCCTGGATGTAGGCGCGAACACGGTCGCCCGAGCGCAGGTTTTCCTTCGGAATCATCTCCGAGCGGCGCAGGCGCCCTTCGATGCGGCCCGACTCGACGATCACATCGCCCTTGTCGAGGCGCTTCACGGTGCCGACGAACACCTTCTCGCCGCGCGACAGAAAGTCGGTGAGCAACTGTTCGCGCTCGGCATCGCGCACCTTCTGCAGAATGACCTGCTTGGCGGCCTGCGCGCCGATGCGGCCGATCGAGACCGACTCGACCTGTTCCTCGATGTAGTCGTCGACCTCGATGTCGGCGATCTGCTCGACGGCCTCGAAGTGCAGCACCTCGGAATCGGGCAGCTGGAGGCCGGCCTCGTTCGGCACCACGTGCCAGCGGCGGAAGGTCTCGTATTCGCCCGTTTCGCGGTCGACCGACACGCGCATGTCGACCTCGCCGCCATGCAACTTCTTGGAGGCCGACGCCAGGGCGGCTTCGACCGCCTGGAACACGACCTCGAGATCGACGCTCTTCTCGCGCGAGATCGCGTCGACCAGCATCAGCAGTTCACGGTTCATTGAATCCGACCTCCATCTGTCTCTTCGCCCGGCAGCGGCGGCGCGAACCGGCGCCCGTTGAAATCGATCACCGGCACCAAGTGCGCGTCGCGCACCTCGTCGAGCGAGAAATCGAGCACCTTCACGCCGTCGGTTGCCGGCTCGGCCGTCGGGCCGTCCAGCGCCGCGCGGGCCTGCGCCGAGCGGCTGGCGGCATGTTTTTTCGCCGCCGCGGCAGGCGCCGTCGGCGCCAGCACCAAACGCCAGGCGGCGCCCTCGGCCGTCAGCTCGCCACGAAAGCGCTTCCGGCCCTTGAACGGCACCTTCAGCGTCACCTCGACCTGCTCACCGGAGAAGCGGGTGTAGTCGCTGGCCGTCTTCAGCGGGCGGTCGAGCCCGGGCGACGACACTTCGAGACGCTCGTACGCCTGCGCCTCCACCTCCAGCACGTGCTGGAGCTGGCGGGTGACGCGCTCGCAGTCGTCGACCGTGATGAACCGGCCGGCCGCGTCGGGCGAGGTGGAATACGGGTGGTCGATCGTGACGCGCAACAACCCGCCGGCCGCGCGCTCGACCTCGACCAGGTCGTAGCCGAGGCCAACGACCGTGGTTTCGATGGGAGACTGCGAATTCATGGGCAAGAAGGCCAGATCGGGGCGCCGCGGCCAGATGAAAGATGCAAGGTGGTTCTGGTGAATGACAGGCGGGGACGTGATGAGCAGCAGGACGAGACGAAAGTGAATCAGCCAAAAAAAATGGGCCGGTGAACCGCCCACTTTGCATTTTGGAAAATGCGCTTTCGAAGAAGGAGCGGAATTGTATCCGGCTGTCCCGTTAGCGGCAAGCCGTCCACCTGTCAAGCGCGCGAGAAGCCGCCGGGGCACGTGCCAGAATCCAGCGCACTTTTCGTCACTGAAACGCCTCCCCATGGGATTTCTCGCCGGCAAGCGCCTGCTCATCACGGGCGTCCTTTCGAACCGCTCGATCGCCTACGGCATCGCCCACGCCTGCCACCGGGAGGGCGCCGAGCTGGCGTTCAGCTACCAGGGCGAGCGGTTCCGTGACCGGGTGAGCGGCTTCGCGGCCGAGTTCGGCTCCAGCCTGGTCTTCGACTGCGACGTCGCCGACGACGCGCAGATCGACGCCCTCTTCGCCGCGCTCGGCGAGGCCTGGCCGGTGTTCGACGGCTTCGTCCACTCGATCGGCTACGCGCCCAAGGAGGCCATCGCGGGCGACTTCCTCGAAGGGCTGTCGCGGGAAGCGTTCCGCATCGCGCACGACATCTCCAGCTACAGCTTTCCGGCTTTGGCCAAGGCGGCGGCGCCCCGCCTGACGCCGAAGGCCGCCCTGCTCACCCTCAGCTACCTGGGTGCGCTTCGCAGCGTCGAGAACTACAACACCATGGGCCTGGCGAAGGCGTCGCTGGAGGCCGGCGTTCGCTACCTGGCGACGAGCCTCGGCCCGAAGGGCGTGCGCGTCAACGCGATCTCGGCCGGCCCCATCAAGACGCTGGCCGCCTCGGGGATCAAGGGCTTCGGCAAGATCCTCGACGTCGTCGAGCGGACCTCGCCGCTGCGCCGCAACGTGAGCATCGACGACGTCGGCAACGTCGCCGCCTTCCTGCTGTCCGATCTGGCCGCCGGCGTGACTTCGGAGACCGTCTACGTCGACGGCGGCTTCAGCCACGCCATGAGCGCCGGCTGAGGCAGCGCGCTTCGGCGCTACCTCACACAGTCGACGAAGTACTTGCCGTCCTCGACGCCCACGCCCTGCACCTCGACCATCGACATGAGGCCGTGCACGTCGGTGTCGAAGCCGGGGAAGGCCTTGTTGAAGGCGCGGGTGAAGCGCAGGTAGTCGACGATCCGGCGATTGAACTTCTCGCCCGGGATGAGCAGCGGAATGCCCGGCGGGTACGGCGTCAGCAGCGTGGTCGAGACGCGTCCCTCCAGCTTGTCGATGTCGACCCGCTCGGTCTTGCCGTGGGCGATGCAGGCGAAGGCGTCGCTCGGCTTCA
>CAXSEJ010000196.1:0-5014 GCA_964236395.1 uncultured Rhizobacter sp. | reverse complement strand
TCGCGCGCAGCGCCAGCCGCTGGGCGACGCCGAAGCGGTGCTGCTCGTCGATGATCGCCAGGCCGAGCTTCGCGAAGCGCACCTGGTCCTCGATCACCGCGTGCGTGCCGACGACGAGCATCGCTTCGCCCGAGGCCACCTGCGCCATCATGGCCTCGCGCGCCTTGCCCTTGCGGCTGCCGGTGAGCCAGGCGACGGTGACGCCGAGCGGCGCCAGCCAGCCGACGAGCCTGTTCAGGTGCTGCTCGGCAAGGATCTCCGTCGGCGCCATGAGCGCGCACTGCCAGCCGGCGTCGATGGCGCGCGCTGCGGCCAGCGCTGCGACCACCGTCTTGCCCGAGCCGACGTCGCCCTGCAGCAGGCGGTGCATGGGCACCTCACGGCCCAGGTCGGCGGCGATCTCGGCGGCCACGCCCATCTGCGCCGGGGTGAGCGCGAACGGCAGCGCCGCCAGCAGCGCGTCGTGCAGCGTCGTCGCCCTGGCGGCGAGGGCCGGCGCGCGCTGCTGCTCGCGTTCGCGCTTGGCAATCAGCTGCGACAGCTGCTGGGCCAGCAGCTCGTCGAACTTCAGGCGCTGCCAGCTCGGGTGGCTGCGGTCCTCGAGCGCGGCGGCGTCGAGCCCGGGCCGCGGCTCGTGCAGGTGGCGCAGCGCGTCGCGCAGCGCGGGCAGGCCGGCCGGCACGAGCGCGGCCGGCAGCTGCTCGCCCAGGTCGGCGCGCGTCAGGCCGGCCGCGACGACCTTGCGCAGGAACGACTGCGACAGGTGCACGGCGCTCGGGTACACCGGCGTCAGCGCTTGCGGCAGCGGCGTCTCGGCGGTCACGACCTTCACGGTCGGGTGAACCATCTCCAGGCCGAAGAAGCCGCCGCGCACCTCGCCGCGCACACGCAGCCGCTTGCCGGCGGCGAGCGTCTTCTGCTGCGACGGGTAGAAGTGGAGGAAGCGCAGCACGAGGTCGGCGCTGCCGTCGGAGACGGTGACGACGAGCTGCCGGCGCGGCCGGAACTGCACCTTCGAGTCGCCGATCTCGCCTTCGATCTGCGCCGTCTCGCCGTCGCGCAGGGCGGCGATCGGCACCACGGTGGTCTCGTCCTCGTAGCGCATCGGCAGGTGCAGCGCGAGGTCGATGTCGCGCACCAGGCCGAGCCTGGCCAGGGCCTGTTCCGGTGCGGAGCGCGCGGCAGGGGCCATGGGACAATTTTGCCCGCCGATGAACACGCCCTTGGGGCTCAGCGACTTCGATTTCGCGCTGCCTGCAGAACTGATCGCCCAGCAGCCCGCCGTCGAGCGCAGCGGCTCGCGCCTGCTCGATGGCCGCATCGCGACTCCCAGGGACCTCGTCTTCCGCGACCTGCCCGATCTCCTGCGCGCCGGCGACCTGCTCGTCGTCAACGACACGCGCGTCGTCAAGGCCCGGCTGCACGGGCGCAAGGCGAGCGGCGGTGCGGTCGAGGCGCTGGTCGAGCGGGTCGAGCCGGGTCATGTGGTGCTGGCGCATCTGCGCGCGAGCAAGTCGCCGCGGGCCGGCAGCCGGATCCGCTTCGCCGACGCCTTCGACGCCGTGGTCCTCGGCCGTGGCGGTGCCGACGGCTCTCTGTTCGCGCTGCGCTTGCCCGCCGAGCCGTACGCCTTGCTCGAAGCCCACGGCGAGGTGCCGCTGCCGCCCTACATCGCGCGCGGCGACGGCGACGCCGGCCGCGACGACGAGCGCCGCTACCAGACCGTCTTCGCCGAGCGGCCCGGTGCGGTCGCGGCGCCGACGGCGGCGCTCCACTTCGACGCCGCCGTGCTCGCCGACCTCGACGCCCGCGGCGTCGAGCGCACGGCGGTGACGCTGCACGTCGGCGCCGGCACGTTCCAGCCCGTGCGCAGCGAGGACCTGGCCGCGCACGTGATGCACAGCGAGCGCTACGAGGTCACGGCCGCGACCGCCGCGGCCATCGCGCGGGCGCGGGGGCGCGGCGGCCGCGTCGTCGCCGTCGGCACGACGAGCCTGCGCGCGCTCGAATCGGCGGCGCTGGGCTCGCCGGCCGGCGAGCCCCTGACTGCGGCAAGCGGCGAGACCGACATCTTCATCACGCCGGGCTTTCGCTTTCGCGTCGTCGACGTGCTGCTCACCAACTTCCACTTGCCCAAGAGCACGTTGATGATGCTGGTCTCGGCCTTCGCCGGCCATGCCCACGTGATGGCGCTGTACCGGCATGCGGTCGCGTCCCGCTACCGCTTCTTCAGCTACGGCGACGCGATGCTGCTCGAGCGCGCCGAGGCGGCGCGGTGCTAGCGGCGGGCGCTGTGGCGGCGGATCCAGGCCGCGAAGGCGGCTTCGTCGAGCTCGCCGGCGGCGAGGGTGAACATGGCGACCGTCGCTTCGGCTTGGGAAGCGTTGAGCCCGCTGCCGTTGAGACGAAGGAAGACACCGGCAGCAAGGAAGGCCGCCCGCTTGTTGCCGTCGACGAACGGATGGTTTTCGGCGATGCCGTGGCCGTAGGCGGCGGCAAGCTCGGCGAGGTCGGGCGTGCCATAGGCAGCGAGATTGCGCGCTCGCAACATCGCCGAGTCGAGCAAGCCTTCGTCGCGCAGGCCGCTCGAGCCGCCGTGTTCGGCAAGACTTTCGTCGTGCAGCAGCATCAACGCCCGCTTGTCGACCCAGCGCCAGCTCATCTGGCGAGCGCGCGGAAGGTGTCCCGATACTCGTTCATGAATTCGCGACCCGACGCGACCTGCTCCGCCATCGTCGGGTCGTACGGCGTCAGCGTGACGCCGTCCGGCGAGTCGGTCACGTGCAGGAGATCGCCCTTGTCGACCTTCAGGCGCGCCAGCAATTCCTTGGGCAGGATGACGCCGACCGAGTTGCCGATCTGGGTGAGCTTCAATGCGGTCATGGTGTCGTCGCAAAGTTATAACGTACGTAATACTAAAGCAGCTCTGGCGGGAGCGCGTGCCTTTTTCGCGGCGGCCGTCGCGACCGTCGGCCTGGGGAACCCGCTGCCGGCCGACGCCGCCGGGTACGCCACCGGGTACGCCACCGCCGGCACCTGCGCCGGCTTTCCACGCATCTCCGTCCAGGTGCCGCCGGGCTGGTGCGCCGGACTCGTCGCCGACGCCTCGGCCGGCCTGCGCTTCCCGCGTCGGCTGCTCGAGGTCTCGCCGGGCCGCTTCTGGCTCGTCGACATGGGTGGCTGGGACGCCGGCCGCGGCCGCCTGCTCGAACTGGCGCTGCCGGCGAGCGGCGCGGCGCAGCCGGTGCCGATGAAGGTGCTCGCCGACAAGCTCGACCGCCCGTTCGGCATCGCCCTCGGCCCCGACGGCAAGGTCTACGTCGGCGAGGCCGGCCGCGTCTGGCGCACGGCGCCGACCGGCCCGATCGCCGCCGAGACGGTGCTCGACGGGCTGCCCGCCGACGGCGCCCATCCGCTCAAGGAGATCGTCTTCGGCGATCGGGGCCGCCTGTTCGTCAACGTCGGCTCGTCGACCGACGCCTGCCGCGATGCGGCCGGCAGGCAGGCGCTGCCGTGCGCCGACACGGTCGGCGCCAGGCCGCGCGCCGCCGTGTACGAGGCGGTGCTCGGCGGTCCTGCGCTCGCGCTGCAGTCGTTCGTGCCGTTCGCGACCGGCCTGCGCAACTCGGTGGCGCTCGCCTGGGTGGCGGCCTCCGGCACGCTGCTCCAGGGCGAGAACTCGGTCGACTACGGCGACGAGGGCGCGCCGCCGGAAGAGCTCAACGTGCTGACGAAGGGGGCCGACTACGGCTGGCCCGGCTGCGTCGGCGCGCGTCAGCCCGCCCGCGGCTACGAAGGCCGGGCCGACTGCGCCCGCAGCGCCGCGCCGGCGCTGCTATGGCCGGCGCACGCCGCGCCGCTGCAGATGATCGCCGTGCCGGCGACGGCGAAGAACGCCTTCGCCGGCCAGCTCGTCGTCGCCTGGCACGGCTACCGCGCCGGTGGCCACCGCATCGTCTCGTACGCGCTCGACGCCGCCGGCAAGCCGACCGGCGCGCCGCGGCCATGGCTCACCGGCTGGGACGCGGCCAGGGGCGTGCGGCCGATGGGCACGCCGGCCGGCATCCTGGTCGATTCGTCGGGCCGTCTGCTCGTCGTCGAGGACCGCAACCGCACGCTGCTCGTGCTCAGCCGCGAGTCGCCCTGACGATGCTGAGCTTCGACGTTCTCGCCACCGAGGGCCAGGCCCGGCGCGGCCGGCTCGGCCTCAACCACGGCACGGTGGAGACGCCGGTCTTCATGCCAGTGGGCACCTACGGCACGGTCAAGGGCGTAGCGCCGGAGTCGCTCGAGGCCATGGGCGCCGAGATCATCCTCGGCAACACCTTTCACCTCTGGCTGCGGCCGGGGCTCGACGTGCTCGCCCGCTTCGGCGGACTGCACCGCTTCGAGGCCTGGACCCGGCCGCTGCTCAGCGACAGCGGCGGCTTCCAGGTCTGGTCGCTCGGCGCCAACGCCAAGGTGAGCGAGCAGGGCGTGGCCTTCCAGTCGCCGGTCAACGGCGACAGGCTGCTGCTCACGCCCGAGGTCAGCATGCAGATCCAGCGCGTGCTGAACAGCGACATCGTCATGCAGTTCGACGAGTGCACGGCCTACGAGGTCGACGGCCGCGTCACCGGCGAGGCCGAGGCGCGCCGCTCGATGGAGATGAGCGTGCGCTGGGCCGGCCGCTCGCGCGCCGAATTCGAGCGGCTCGGCAACCCGAACGCGCTGTTCGGCATCGTCCAGGGCGGCATGTTCGAGCACCTGCGCGAAGCCTCGGTCGAGGCGCTCGTCGCGCTCGACCTGCCGGGCTACGCGATCGGCGGCGTCAGCGTCGGCGAGCCGAAGGCGGAGATGCGGCGCATCGTCGCCCACACGCCGCATCGCCTGCCGGCCGGCAAGCCGCGCTACCTCATGGGCGTCGGCACCCCCGAAGACCTCGTCGAGGGCGTCGCCGCCGGCGTCGACATGTTCGATTGCGTCATGCCGACGCGCAACGCGCGCAACGGCCACCTGTTCACGCGCTTCGGCG
>CAXSEJ010000195.1:0-5048 GCA_964236395.1 uncultured Rhizobacter sp. | reverse complement strand
GACCGCGGCCAGATCATCGATCGCCACCTGAGCGATCTGGTCGTCACCGGCTCGCCGGCGCAGGCGATCCGCGAGCACTTCGCGGCCTCGCGGGCCGACCTCGAGACGGCCACGTCGATGATCACCCTGCTCGACCCGGTGGGCGTCTGGGCTTCGTCGGTCGTCAAGGCGCTCTCCGATGCCGGCGGCCGCCCGATCGAGCGGCTGCACCTGCGCGAGAAGGCGACGCTGCGCACCATTGCCATGATCGAGCGCACCACCCTCGTCCGCCGCCAGGAAGACACGCTGCGCATCTTCCACGCCGACGTGCGCGCGCCCGGCCCCGAGAACGCCGAGATTCCGGTGGCGCTGATGGAGCGCAGCCAGATGACGGCCGTGATCATCGGCCCCATGCAGCCGCACGCCATCGATGCCCTGCTGTCGTCGCTGCGCCATGCGACCAGCCTGCCGACCTGGCGCTGCCCGCACCTGCTGTTCCAGCTGCCGCCCAACGCTTCCTGGATCAACAGCAAGGTCGAGGCCGTCGTCTGGCCCGAGCGGCTGCACGTGCACCTGGTGAGCGAACCCATGACCGGCGCGTCGTCGGTGTGGAACGCCATGCTCAACGTCTGGAACGAAGCGAAGCTGCAGCCCGGTTGGGACCCGGCGGCGGTCTCGCCGATGCTTGGCATGGGCGACTTCCCGATCAAGGTCGGCGAGCTCGGCGGCGACGCCTCCCGGCAGTCGAGCTCGGACGCGGCGCTCGTGGCCCATACCGGCGTGCCGATGGTGAGCCGCCCCGCGCTCGACGCGGCACGCGGGCGTCACGCTCTGGCCAGTCTCGTCAAGCTCGACGGCCTGCTCGGCTGCGCCCTGGTCGACGCGGGCAGCGGCCTGGTCCTCGCCCACGAAATCCGCGACGACCAGGCGCTCGACATGGAGCACGCCGCGGCGGCGTGCGCGCAGGTGCTCGCCGCCCACCGCAACGCCGCCCGCACCATGGGGCTCGGCGATCCGATCGAGGAAGTGATCACCACCGCGGGCTCGCGCCACGTGTTGATCCGAACCTTGCAGCGCCATCCGGACCTGGTGCTCGTCGCGTTGCTCGAAAAGCACCGCACCAACCTCGCGCTGGCGCGCTTTCAGCTCCTCGAGGTCGAGCGCAGCCTGCCCTGACGACGCGTGCTGACGGCCGCGCGTCCTAAGGCGTGCTGCGTGTCTTCAGCCGCAGCGCTTCGTTCGCGAGCGCGTCGGCCATCTCGTTGCAACGGTCGCCGTTGTGGCCACGGACCCAGCGCACGCCGACGCTGCGCTTGTCGGCCGCGGCGAACAGCTGCTTCCACAAGGCGAGGTTGGCCACCGGTTCGCCCTTCGAGTTGCGCCAGCCCTTGCGCTCCCAGCCGGCGCGCCATTCGGTCAGGCCCTTGAGCACGTACTGGCTGTCGGAGACGAGTTCCACCGCCGCGCCCTCGGGCACGAGCAGCAGGCCTTCGAGCGCCGCGGTGAGCTCCGCGATCTGATTGGTGCCGAGCCCGATGAAGCCGAAGTGCTTGGTCTCCTTCGTGCCGTCGGGCTCGATGAGCACCGCGCCCCATCCTGCCGGGCCCGGGTTCGTGGGCGCGCAGGCCCCGTCGGTGTAAGCGACCCACTTCATGGCGCGGGCACGGCGTTCACGAGTCGTCGCATTGAGTCTCCAGTTCGCGGGCACGTCGACTTGCCGTCACCGGGGCCGGTGCCGCCTTCGCCGGCCTCGCTTCCTTGCGGATGAGCCCGACCAGCCGCATGCCGCGCACCCGCTTGACGGCGACGATGTAGTAGAGCGCGCCGAACACCGGCCACCAGTGGTCGCCGACCCGCTCCATCCATCCGAAGCGAGACACCCACCGCGCCGACGTGACCGGCGGGATGTAGCAGCCGAAGCGACCGGCCTCGACCTCGAAGCTGAGCAGCCGCAGCCAGTCGCGAAGACGGCGATAGCCGATGAACTCGCCGGCGCTCGGCAGGAAGAGGCCGCGCTCCGGGCCGATCGACAGGCGCCGCCGGAGGCGGCCGAGCCGCTGCCGCGCGCCCCAGAGGCTCGCCGGGTTGAAGCCGACGATGATGACGCGGCCTTCGGCAACGAGAACGCGCTCCACCTCGCGCAGCGCCAGGTGCGGGTCCCGGGCCAGTTCGAGCGAATGCGGCAGGACCACGAGGTCGAGGCTGGCAGCGTCGAAGGGCAAGGCGTCGAAGTGGCAGTGGAGGGTGAGCGCGCGCGGCACGACCGCCGCATCGGCATCGATCTCGCGACCGTCGAGGCCGATCGGTTCCAGCGCCACGCCGTCGTCCGGTGCCGACTCCACCGCGAGCCAGCGATGCGGCATGCGGTTGGCGCGCAGGGCCTCGAGTTCGGGCAATCCCAGCTGCAGTGCATGGAAGCCGAACAGGTCGGCGACGGCCTGGTCGAGATGGCGCTGTTCCCAGGCGAGAAGGTACTCTCCCGCAGGTGATTTCAGCCATTGAGGCAACTGTATGATCGCGCCTTCCGACATGAAGCTGACCGCCCTGCCCGCCTTATCAGACAACTACATCTGGATGCTCGACGACGGCGCCAAGGCCCTCGTCGTCGACCCGGGAGAAGCCGGGCCGGTGCTCACCGCCCTCGACGCCAGGGGGCTCGAACTGGCGGCGATTCTAGTGACCCACCACCATGCCGATCACGTCGGCGGCGTCGACGCGCTGCGCTCGCGCCTCACCGGGCCGGTGTTTGGCCCCGCCCGAGAAGTCGTGCCGCAGCCGTGCACCGGCCTGGCCGAGGGCCAGACGTGCGAGGCGCTCGGCCTGCGCTTCGAAGTGATCGACGTGCCGGCCCACACCGCGGGCCACATCGCCTTCTTCTGCCGCGAAGGCGCGGGCGAGCCGATCGTCTTTTGCGGCGATACCTTGTTTTCCGCGGGCTGCGGCAAGCTGTTCGAGGGAACCGCGGCGCAGATGTTCGACTCACTGACCAAGCTGTCGCGGCTCCCCGACGACACGCGAGTCTGCTGCGGCCATGAGTACACCTTGTCGAACCTTCGTTTCGCGCACGCCGTCGAGCCCGACAACGGCGACGTCGATCGGCACATCGCCGAGTGCCAGGCCGTGCGGGACCGCGGTGAGCCGACCCTGCCCTCGGCCATCGGCCGGGAGCGGCGCATCAACCCGTTCATGCGCTGCGCCGAGCCGGCAGTGATCGAAGCGGCGCGAGCGCATGGCGCCGGCGGTGGCAGCGGCAGCGATGTGCTGTCGGCGCTGAGAACCTGGAAGAACGAGTTCCGATGACGACACGACCCGAAGCGCAGCCGCGCTCGACCGCCCGCCCCTTCTTCCTGGGCCTCGTCTGGTCAGCTCTCCTCCTCGCCGGCTGCGCGTCGGTGCCGTCCAACGAAGCGCCCGTCGCCATCGCGACGCCGGCGGCTGCCGCTGCGGCGTCGAGCGGCGTCAAGGCGCTCGACGATGCGGCCGCGGCCAGCGTCGCGAGCGCCGCCTCGGCCGTTGCCGCGGCGCAGGTCGCCGAGGCGCCTGTTCCCGTCGACCCGCTGCGCCCCGACGTTCGCATCGACCTCGCCGACCGCGCCACGCGCGTCGATCTCTGGGACCGGGTGCGCCGCGGCTTCGCCATGACCGACCTCGACAGCGACCTGGTGCGCGAGCGCGAGCGCTGGTACGCATCGCGCCCTGACTACGTGGCGCGCATGACCGAGCGCGGCGGCCGCTACCTCTTCTACATCGTCGAGGAACTCGACAAGCGCGGCATGCCGAGCGAGCTGGCGCTGCTGCCTTTCATCGAGAGCGCGTTCAACCCGCAGGCGATGTCGGTGGCGAGTGCCTCGGGCATGTGGCAGTTCATCCCGTCGACGGGTCGCGACTTCGAGCTCAAGCAGAACGTCTTCCGCGACGACCGCCGCGACGTGCTCGCCTCCACCCGCGCCGCCCTCGACTACCTGCAGAAGCTCCACGGCATGTTCGGCGATTGGCATCTGGCGCTGGCGGCCTACAACTGGGGCGAAGGCAACGTGCAGCGCGCCATTGCCAGGAACCAGCGCGCCGGCCTGCCGACGAATTACGAAAGCCTGCGCATGCCCGCCGAGACGCAGCAGTACGTGCCCAAGCTGCAAGCGGTCAAGAACATCATCGCCCGCCCGGCTGACTTCAGCATCACGTTGCCGGCGCTCATGAACCACCCGTACTTTCTGAGCGTGCCGATCGATCGCGACATCGACGTGGCGCTGGCCGTGCGCCTGGCCGGCATGCAGACGGAGGAGTTCCAGCACCTCAACCCGCAGACCAACCGCCCGGTGCTGCTGGCCGCCGGCACGCCGCAGGTGCTGCTGCCATACGACAACGCCAACCGGTTCGTGCGCGCCTTGCCGCTGCACCGTGGCCCGCTCGCCAGCTGGACGGCGTGGGTCGCCCCCAAGACGATGCGCACGGCCGAAGCCGCGGAGAGCGCCGGCATGAGCGAGGAGAGCTTTCGCGAGCTCAACCGCATTCCGGCGCGCATGCTCATCAAGGCCGGCTCCACGCTGCTCGTGCCGCGCGGCAACGCCTTGCTGGCCAACGTGTCGAGCAAGCTGGCCGACACCGCCACGATGACGCTCTCGCCCGACGTGCCGCCGCCGCGCAAGGTGGCGCTGACCGCCGGCCGGCGCGACAGCGTGGCCTCGGTGGCCAAGCGCTACCGACTGAGCGCGAACGACGTCGCACGCTGGAACGGGGTGGCGCCTGGCGCGAGATTCAGCCCCGGCCAGAGCGTCGTCGTCTTCGTCGCGCCGGGCAGGCGACGCGACGCGGCCTTGCCGGCGGTGATCGTGCGTTCCGGCGGGCCACGATCGGCGGTGGTCGCCACGTCGGCTCGCAAGGGCGCGGCCGCCAAGGCAATGCCGGCCAAGCCGGTGCATGCCGCCGCGGCACCCGCTCGACGCCCGGCGGCAAAGGCCGGCCGACACTGACGCGCCGACGCCGCCGCGACGGGCTTATCGCCGGTCGACGAAAGCGTGGGCGATGGTGCCGAGGTCGACGTACTCGAGCTCGCTGCCGATCGGCACGCC
>CAXSEJ010000194.1:0-5116 GCA_964236395.1 uncultured Rhizobacter sp. | reverse complement strand
GATGCGGGCCGGCAAGGCGTCGAGCTCGCGCTGCTCCTTGTAGGCGAGCTTGCGCGGCTTCGGTACGGCCGGAGCCGGCGGCGGCGACACGACCGGCGACACGACCGGCGCGCGAACGGCCGCCGGCGCGGCCCGGCGCTGGGCCTGCGCCTTGAGGCCCCGCGCCCGCTCCTTCTGCAGCTTCCAGTCCTCGTAGCCGCCTTCGTACTCGCGCCAGAGGCCCTCGCCGTCGTCGCCCTCCCAGGCGATGGTGCTGGTGACCACGTTGTCGAGGAAGCGCCGGTCGTGGCTGACGAGGAACACCGTGCCGGCGTAGCTCTGCAGCAGCTCTTCGAGCAGCTCGAGCGTGTCGATGTCGAGGTCGTTGGTGGGCTCGTCGAGCACCAGCACGTTGGCCGGCAGGGCGAGCAGGCGCGCCAGCAGCACGCGGTTGCGCTCGCCGCCGGAGAGCGTGCGCACCGGCGAGCTCGCGCGCGCCGGCGAGAACAGGAAGTCGTTGAGGTAGCTCATGACGTGCTTCCTGCCGCTGCCGGTCTCGATCCACTCGCTGCCCGGGCTGACGGCGTCGGCCAGGGTCGCGTCGAGGTCGAGCGCGCTGCGCATCTGGTCGAAGTAGGCGACCTCGAGGCGCGTGCCCTGGCGCACGCTGCCGGAGGTGGGCTTGAGCTCACCGAGGATGAGCTTGAGCAGCGTGGTCTTGCCCGCGCCGTTCGGGCCGATGAGGCCGACCTTGTCGCCGCGCAGGATGGTGGCGGAGAAGTCGCTGACGATCGTGCGCTGGCCGCCGGCGGGCGTCGGGAAACGCATCGACACGTGCTTCAGCTCGGCGACGATCTTGCCGCTCGGCGTGCCGGAGTCGGCGTCGAGGCGCACCCGGCCTAGCGACTCGCGCCGCGCCACGCGCTGCGCCCGCAGCGCCTGCAGCCGCTGCACCCGGCCGACGCTGCGCGTGCGCCGCGCCTCGACGCCTTTGCGCACCCAGACCTCTTCCTGGGCCAGCAGCTTGTCGGCACGGGCGCTGGCCAGCGCCTCGGAATTCAGCTCCTCGGCCTTGCGGAATTCGTAGGCCGTGAAGCTGCCCGGGTAGCTGCGCAACAGGCCGCGGTCGAGCTCGACGATGCGCGTCGACACGGCGTCGAGGAAGGCGCGGTCGTGGGTGACCACGACCACGCTGCCGGCGAAGCCGTTGAGCAGCTCCTCGAGCCAGGCGATGGAGTCGAGGTCGAGGTGGTTGGTGGGCTCGTCGAGAAGCAGCACGTCGGGCACCGCGACCAGCGCCCGCGCCAGGGCGACGCGCTTGCGGTTGCCGCCGGAAAGCTCGGCGATCGTCCGCGCCCCGTCGAGGTGGAGCTGCTGCAGCGTCGTCTCGACGCGCTGCTCCCAGTTCCAGGCGTCGAGCTGCTCGATGCGGCTCTGCAAGGCGTCGAGGTCGACGCCTTTCTGATCTTCGTCGAGGTCGGCGCCGTGAGCATGCGCCTCGTACTCGTCGCGCACCACCCGGGCCTCCGCGACGCCTTCGCTGACCGCGTCGAACACCGTGCCCGCGTCTTCGAAGGCCGGCTCCTGCGGCACGTAGCGGATGCGCAGGCCCTGCGTGAGCTGGAGCAGCCCGTCGTCGAGCTTCTCGGTGCCGGCGACGACCTTCAGCAGCGACGACTTGCCGGTGCCGTTGCGGCCGATCAGGCCGATGCGCTCGCCGGCCTCGAGGGCGAGCGCGGCGCCGTCGAGCAGGGCGACATGGCCGTAGGCCAGGTGGGCGTTGGAGAGGGACAGGACGGCCATGGGCTCAGGCCACGGCGCGCTCGAGCGCGTCGACGAACGCCTTCGCCACGTCGAAGCCGCTCTGCGTCGTGATCTCCCGAAAGCCCGTCGGGCTGGTGACGTTGATCTCGGTCAGGCTGTCGCCGATGACGTCGAGGCCGACGAGCAGGAGGCCGCGCGCGGCGAGCGTCGGGCCGATCGCTTCGGCGATCTCGCGGTCGCGCGCCGAGAGCGGCTGGGCGCGCCCCAAGCCGCCGACGGCCAGGTTGCCGCGGATCTCGCTGCCCTGCGGAATGCGCGCCAGGGCGTGCGGCACCGGCACGCCGTCGATCACCAGGATGCGCTTGTCGCCGGCGGTGATTTCGGTGAGGTAGCGCTGCGCCATCACGGTGACGGCGCCGTGGCGGTTCAGCGTCTCGGTGATGCTGCCGAGGTTGAGCCCGTCGGGGCCGACCCGGAAGATGCCCATGCCGCCCATGCCGTCGAGCGGCTTCAGGACGATGTCGCGGTGCTCGGCGTGAAAGCGCTCGATCGCCGCCTCGTCGCGGGTGACGATGGTCGGCGCGATGAACTGCGGGAACTCGAGAATGGCCAGCTTCTCGGGGTGCTCGCGCAGCGCCCGCGGCGAATTGAAGACGCGGGCGCCTTCGCGCTCGGCCTGGCCGAGCAGGTGGGTGGCGTAGAAGTACTCGCTGTCGAACGGCGGGTCCTTGCGCATCACGACGGCACCGGTGTCGGCCAGCGCCATCGGCGTGGCGGCGGCCGCCTCGGTGAACCACATCGGCGCGCCGGCGGCAGCGAGCGTGAGGGTCCGGACCCTGGCGGTGACGCGGCCGCCCCGCTCCCAGACGAGATCGGCCGGCTCGCAGGCGAGCAGCTCGTGACCGCGCCCAGCGGCCTCGCGCATCATGGCAAAGGTGGTGTCCTTGGCGACCTTGAAGGTCTCGAGCGGGTCGGCGACGAAGAGCAGCTTCATGGCGGTGGCGCGGTCAGATCTCGACCTTGGAGCCGAGCTCGACGACGCGGTTCGTCGGCAGGCGCAGGAAGTCGGCCGCCGCCGAGGCGTTGCGGTGCATGCCGGCGAACAGCTTCTCGCGCCAGTCGGCCATGCCGCCGCCGAAGGTCGGCACGATGATGTCGCGCGAGAGGAAGTACGAGGTGTCCATGTCGTCGACGCTGCAGCCGCTGGCGCGCAGGCGATCGAGGCCGGCCGGCACGTCGGGGTCGTTCTTGAAGCCGAAGTTGAGCGTGACCTGCCAGCAGTCGTTGCCGAGCGGCTCCATCGCGAAGCTTTCTTCGCGGCCGACCCACGGCACCTCGTGCAGCCGCACGGTCACGAACAGGTTGCGCTCGTGCAGCACCTTGTTGTGCTTGAGGTTGTGCAGCAGCGCGTTCGGCGTCAGGCCCTGGTCGACGACGATGAAGACGGCCGTGCCCGGCACCCGCGTCGGCGGGCTCATGAACACCGAGGCGAGGAAGCTCTTCAGGTCGATCGCGTCGGTGCGCAGGCTGTGCGAGACGAGCTTCCTGCCCTCCTTCCAGGTCATCATCAGGGTGAACATCAGGGCGCCGATGAGGAGCGGGAACCAGCCGCCGTCGATCACCTTCACCACGTTGGCGGCGAAGAACACGACGTCGACGACGAAGAAGAAGCCGGTCGCCAGCAGCACCAGCGGCCAGGGGTACTTCCAGCCGTAGCGCACGACGAAGAGCGTCATGATCGTCGTGATCAGCATGTCGATCGTCACCGTGATGCCGTAGGCGGCGCCGAGGCTGTCGCTCGAGCCGAACAAGGCGACGGCGACCACGATGCCGGCGAACAGGCTCCAGTTCACGAACGGCACGTAGATCTGCCCGGTCTCCCGCTCCGAGGTGTGAAGCACGCGAAGCCGCGGCAGGTAGCCGAGCTGGATCGCCTGCTTGGTGACCGAGAACGCCGCCGTGATGAGCGCCTGCGAGGCGATGACCGCCGCGCAGGTGGCCAGCGCGATGAGCGGGTAGAGCGCCCACGACGGCGCCATCTCGTAGAACGGGTTCCTCGCCTTGGTCGGGTCGGCGAGCAGCATCGCGCCCTGGCCGAAGTAGTTCAGCAGCAGAGCCGGCATCGCCACCCCGAACCAGGCGATGCGGATGGGCCGCTTGCCGAAGTGGCCCATGTCGGCGTAGAGCGCCTCGGCGCCGGTGACGCAGAGCACCACCGAGGCGAGTGCCACGAAGGCGACGCCCGGGTGCAGGAACAAGAAGGCCAGCGCGTAGTGCGGCGACAGTGCCCTGACGATGCTCGGGTTGTCGCCGATGTGCATCACGCCGAGCGCGGCGATGACGACGAACCACACTGCCATCACCGGGCCGAACAGCTTGCCGACGCGCTCGGTGCCGTGGCGCTGGAACATGAACAGCAGCGCGAGCACGACCAGCGTGATCGGCACGACCCAGGTGTGCAGGCGCGGCGCCGCGACGGTGAGGCCCTCGACCGCGCCGAGCACCGAAATGGCCGGCGTGATGACGCCATCGCCGAAGAAGATCGCGGTGCCGAAGATGCCGATGAAAAGCAGGCGTCGGCGCAGCACCGGGCGGTCCTTCACTGCCTGCGAGGCGAGCGCCAGCATGGCGATCAATCCGCCCTCGCCGTGGTTGTCGGCGCGCAGGATCAGGACGACGTACTTGATCGAGACGACGACGGTCAGGGTCCAGAACACCAGCGAGAGGACGCCGAACACGTTTTCCGGCGTCAGGGGCACGTGGCCGTCGGCGAAGACCTGCTTCAGCGCATAAAGCGGGCTGGTGCCGATGTCGCCGTAGACGACGCCGATCGCGCCGAGCGTGAGCGCGGCGGTGCTGGAAGCGGAGCGGCTGGAGTTCACGCGCAGGGCGGCCGCGGGGCGGCCACCTCGACCTTACTCGTAGATCTCGGCGTCGGGGTTCGTCGCCTCGAGCTCGTAGCTGGCCGCGACCATCGCCAGCCGCGCGATCACGCCGTACATGTAGAAGCGGTTCGGCGCGCTGGCACCGGGCTTGGCGCCGGGCTTGGGCAGCTGGTTGGAGCCGGCGAAGGCCAGCGGCACGAAGCTCGCGCCGGGCGAGTTCAGGTTCTCGTCGGTGCCGCGCTCGGGGTTGACGCGGTAAAAGCCGCCGACGACGTAGCGGTCGATCATGTAGACCACCGGCTCGGCGACCGAGTCGTTGACGCGCTCGTAGGTCGGCACGCCTTCCTGGAGGATGACCTCGGTCACCTCCTGGCCGTCCTTGATGACGCTCATCTTGTTGCGCGAACGGCGGTTGAGGTCGGCGAGGTCCTTCGGGTCGCGCACGGTCATGATGCCCATGCCGTAGGTGCCGGCGTCGGCCTTGACGA
>CAXSEJ010000193.1:0-5163 GCA_964236395.1 uncultured Rhizobacter sp. | reverse complement strand
CGGCGACGTCGGCGTTGGTGACCGAGCCGAACAGGCGGCCGTCGACGCCGGCCTTCTGCGTGATGTGCACCGTGCGGCCGCTCATCTTCTCGCCGAGCGCCTGCGCGCCGACGAGCTTCTCGGCCGCCAGCTTCTCCAGCTCGACCCGCTTCTCGTCGAATTCCTTGATCGCCGACGACGTGGCGCGGCGCGCAGCGCGGGTCGGGATCAGGAAGTTGCGGGCGTAGCCGTCCTTGACCTTGACGACGTCGCCGAGGTTGCCGAGGTTGGCGACTTTTTCCATCAGGATGACTTGCATGGCGCGGGCCTCAGACCTTGTGCTGGTCGCTGTACGGCAGCATCGCCAGGAAACGGGCGCGCTTGATGCACGTCGTCAACTGGCGCTGGAAAAAGGCGCGCGTGCCGGTCAGGCGGGCGGGCGTGATCTTGCCGTTCTCGTTGATGAAATCGCGCAAGGTGTCGATGTCCTTGTAGTCGATCTCCTTGACGCCGGTGACCGTGAAGCGGCAGAACCGCTTGCGACGAAACAACAGCGACTGGGTGTTGCGCTTGGGCTTGCGGTCCTTGGAGAACCGACCTTTACCGCGTGGCGGGGGCATGTGATGACCTCTCTGAACTGGTTCGAACTATCGCTCGAACGCTTGGATGTGAAAGACGATCCCGCGGCCGTTGCGTTGGGAGCCGAGGAACCCTTCGAAGCTGTGATCCGTACCGAGCTCGGCCTTGAGCAGGGCTTCGGTCAGCTCGCCGATCGCCCGGCCGCGAAGCTCCAGAGCGGTCTTGCGAGTCTGGCCGAGCTGCTCGACGGCCGATTCGTGCTTGAGGCTGAGATCGAGGGCCGGGAGCCCTGCGGGCGTGTAGCGAAGGGCGGCACGCTCGACGATCTGCGCCGTCAGCACGAGCCGGTTCGTCAGGCCGCGGCCTCCGGTGCCGGCTGCGGCGGGCGCTCGGCCGGACGGGCGTCGCCGCGGTCGCTGCCGCGGCGCGGCTCGTCACGGTCGGGCGCGCGGCGCGACTCTTCGCGGTCGACTGCCTTCATCATGACCGAAGGCGCCGTCGCGGCGTGGTCCTTGACCACTGTGAGGTGACGCAGCACGGCGTCGTTGAAGCGAAAGCCGGTCTCGAGCTCGGTCAACACCTTGTTGTCGCATTCGATGTTGATGCACAGATAGTGCGCCTTGGCCAGCTTCTGGATCATGTAGGCCATCTGGCGACGGCCCCAGTCCTCCACCCGGTGCACCTTGCCGCCGCCGGCGGCGACGCTGGTCTTGTAGCGTTCCAGCATGGCCGGAACCTGTTCGCTCTGATCCGGGTGGATCAAGAGCACGATCTCGTAGTGACGCATTGAGTTTCCTCGTGGTTTCCAACGACCGGAAGCCGCCGTGCTACGTCAAGCCCGTGCGGCAAGGGAAAAGCCCATGAGTGTAACCCGCGGCTGTTGGGCTGCGTCGAAACGCCTTTTGCCGTGGGCCGTGCCCACGGGACGCGGTTTACACTCCGCCTCGTTTCGCCTTCCCGCCGTTGCTGGCGGCAACGGCCTCGAATGGGAGCCCTTCCGATGAGCGGTTCGAACGGCGGCGGCAAATTTGCGTGGGAGGCCTCGAGGACGGGGGCACGCACCGCTGCGCCGGACGAATGGCAGGCGACGCGGGCCGAGTCGGCCGCGCCGGAAGGGCTGGACGAGTGGCAGGCGACGAGCATCCAGCCTCGTGGTCCATCGGCCGACGCGCCACGCCGTGCGCCCGTCAACGGCACGCGCCCGCGCGACTCCGACCGCTCACACGGCGCGGCGGAGTCTCCCGACGCCTGGGCGTCGACGCGCGCCCAGACCGCCCTCGCGACGCAAATCCTGGCCGACGAGAACGACTACCTCGCGACCGCCAAAGACGAGATCGGCCGGCAGATCGGCGGCAACGAACGCGAGCTGTTCGTGTCGTGCGCGCCCGCCGAGGCGCTGCAGCAGCAGTTCGAGCACCTCGAGCCCGAGTTCATCGCGGTCCACGACATCGCCACCGCCTCATCGCGCAAGCTCCTTGCGGGCATCGCCGCGGCCAGCGGGCGGGCGGTGCAGAAGCTCGTCATCCGGCGCCAGGGTTACGGTACGCCGCTGGCGACGCTCGAGTTCGTCGAATTGCCGACCAGCGATAACCAGCCGCTGCGGCTCTACGCCACCGAGGCCGACGCCGACACGGCGTCGCGCCAGGCCATCGCCAAGGTGCTGCTCGCCTACAGCCGTCTCGGCGTGGTGATGGTGGGCGAGCTGCCGGGGCACGCGATCGCCGCAGCGCTGAAGCCGTTGCACGACGACATCCTCGCCGGCCCTTGGTTGAACCGCAACCTGCTCCTGCTACCGCTTGCATCCGCGAGCACGCTCGTCACGCACGGGCTCGACCTCGGCCGTGGCACCGGCGTGGCCGTGCGCACCACGCCGCAGGTGGCGCGACCGGCCGATGCCTGGGCCTTCATCACCGGCACCTGGAGCCGTCTGCGCGAACAGGCGCCGGACAACGGCCGTGCGGTGCCGGAGCTCGGCGCGTTCAAGCCGAACGCCTACCAGGCGAAGCGACCGCCGCTGGCGAGCGGCATCGCGTCGGGCGACACGCTGCCGATGGAAGATTCGCCGCCGCCGCTCGTGCTGACCATGCGGCCGATGCCGGCGATTGCCAGCACCGAATTTCCCGCGTTGGCGCCCTCGACGCTGCTCGAGCGCTACGTCAAGCAGCTGAGCGAGCTGAATGGAGTGATCGGCTGCTGCGTGTTCGAGATCGAGACTGGTCAGGCGCTCGCCCACGCCGGCGCGAACCCCGGCTGCGCCGAACTGGCGACGCACGGCAGTGCCTTGATCGCCGGGATGATGACGGCCAGCCGCGGCCTCGGCTTCGGGCACTCGCTGCCCGAGGCCGCCATCTCGCTCGGCGCCCACCACCTGCTTCTGCGCGGCGTACCGCGCCACCCCGGCCTGGCCGTGCACGCCGTGCTCGACAAGACCAGCGCCAACCTGACGCTGGCCCGGCTTCAGGTGCTGCGCATGGACCCGATGTTCGACGAGGCGCCTGCCGGCTGAGGCGCCCCGCCCGCTTCAGTGCACGACGCGCTCGAAGCGGAACTCGCCGTCCTCGAAGTCGACCGGAATCACGTCCTTCGGCCCGAAGCGGCCTTCCAGGATGAGCTTCGACACCGGGTTCTCGAGCTGGCGCTGAATCGCCCGCTTCAGCGGCCGGGCACCGAACACCGGATCGAATCCAGCCGTGGCCAGCTGGGCCAGCGCGGCCGGCGAGACGTCGAGCCGCATGTCCATCTTCTCGAGCCGCGCCTCGAGCACCTGCAGCTGAATCTTCGCGATCGACTGGATGTGCTTCTGGTCGAGCGCATGGAAGACCACCGTCTCGTCGATGCGGTTCAAGAACTCGGGCCGGAAGTGCTTCTTGACCTCCGCCCAGACCGCGGCGTCGATCGCCTCCGGGTTTTGCCCGGCCATCTGCATGATCTGCTGCGAGCCGAGGTTCGAGGTCATGACGATGACCGTGTTCTTGAAGTCCACGGTCCGGCCCTGGCCGTCGGTGAGACGCCCGTCGTCTAGCACCTGCAGCAGCACGTTGAAGACATCCGGGTGCGCCTTTTCCACCTCGTCGAGCAGCAGCACGCTGTAGGGCTTCCTGCGGATCGCCTCGGTCAGGTAGCCGCCTTCGTCGTAGCCGACGTAGCCGGGCGGCGCACCGATCATGCGGGCGACCGAGTGCTTCTCCATGAACTCGCTCATGTCGAGGCGGACGAGATGGTCTTCGCTGTCGAAAAGAAACCCGGCGAGCGCCTTGCACAGCTCGGTCTTGCCGACGCCGGTGGGGCCGAGGAACAGGAACGAGCCGGTCGGCCGGTTCGGGTCGGAGAGGCCCGAGCGCGAGCGCCGGATGGCGTCCGACACAGCCGTGATCGCCTCGTCCTGGCCGACGACGCGTTCGTGCAGCCTGGCTTCCATCTGCAGCAGCTTGTCGCGCTCGCCCTGCATCAGCTTGCTCACGGGGATGCCGGTGGCGCGCGCCACGACTTCGGCGATCTCTTCGGCGCCGACCATCGTGCGCAGCAGTTGCGGCCGGCCGCCATCGGCCGCCTTCTTCGCCTCCGTGGCCTGCGCGTCCTTGAGCCGCTTCTCCAGCTGGGGAAGCGTCTCGTAGCGCAGCTGCGCAACGGCGTTGAAATCGCCCTTGCGTGTCAGCTCTTCGATCCGAAAACGGGTGCGGTCGATTTCCTCGAGCAGCTGCGCCGAGCCCTGCGCGGTGGCCTTCTCGGCCTTCCAGATCTCGTCGAGGTCGGCGCTCTCGCGCTGGACACGGCCGATCTCTTCTTCGATGAGATCGCGGCGCCGCTTGCTTGCCTCGTCCTTCTCCTTGACGACGGCGGCGCGCTCGATCTGCAGCTGAATCAGGCGGCGGTCGAGCTTGTCGATCGCCTCCGGCTTGGAGTCGATCTCGATCTTCACCTTGGACGCCGCCTCGTCGATCAGATCGATCGCCTTGTCGGGCAGGAACCGGTCGGTGATGTAGCGGTGCGACAGCTCGGCCGCGGCGACGATCGCCGGGTCGGTGATTTCCACGCCGTGATGCACCTCGTACTTCTCCTGAAGGCCGCGCAGGATGGCGATCGTCGCCTCGACCGTCGGCTCGCCGACGAGGATCTTCTGGAAGCGACGCTCGAGCGCCGCGTCCTTTTCGACGTACTTGCGGTACTCGTCGAGCGTGGTCGCGCCGATGCAGTGCAGCTCGCCGCGCGCCAGCGCCGGCTTGAGCATGTTGCCCGCGTCGATGGCGCCCTCGGCCTTGCCGGCGCCGACCATGGTGTGGATTTCGTCGATGAAGACGATGGTCTGGCCCTCGTCCTGGGCCACTTCCTTCAGCACGCTCTTCAGCCGCTCCTCGAACTCGCCGCGGTACTTGGCGCCGGCCAGCAGCAGCGCCATGTCGAGTACCAGCACGCGCTTGTTCTTGAGCGTGTCGGGCACCTCGCCGGCGACGATGCGCTGCGCCAGGCCCTCGACGATGGCGGTCTTGCCGACGCCCGGCTCGCCGATCAGCACGGGGTTGTTCTTGGTGCGCCGCTGCAGCACCTGGATGGCGCGGCGGATCTCGTCGTCGCGGCCGATCACCGGGTCGAGCTTGCCGGCGCGGG
>CAXSEJ010000192.1:0-5171 GCA_964236395.1 uncultured Rhizobacter sp. | reverse complement strand
CGTCGCGGCCGATCACCGGGTCGAGCTTGCCGGCGCGGGCGCGCTCGGTGAGGTCGAGCGTGTACTTCTTCAGCGCCTCGCGCTGGCCTTCGGCGCCGGCACTGTCGACCGGCTGGCCGCCGCGCACGGCGTCGATCGCCGCTTCGAGCGACTTCCGGCTCAGGCCGAGGTCGCGCACCAGCGGGCCGATCGCGCTCTTGGCTTCGGCCGCCGCGAGCAGGAACATCTCGCTGGCGACGAACTGGTCGGCGCGCTTGCCTGCCTCCTTTTCGGCGGCTTGCAGCAGGGCGCCGAGGTCGCGGCCGGGCTGCACCTGCTCGCCGCCCTGCACCTGCGGCAGCCTGTCGATCGCCTGATCGAGCGCTGTGGCGAGCTTGGCGACGTTGACGCCCGCCTGGGTCAGCAACGCCTTCGGCCCGTCGGCCTGGGCGAGCATCGCCGACAGCACGTGCGCCGGCTCGATGTACGGGTTGTCGCGGGCGACGGCGAGACTTTGCGCGTCGGCCAGCGCTTCCTGGAACGTGGTGGTCAATTTGTCGATTCGCATCTGCGACTCCTACGAATCGTCGGAACTTGAGGCGGCCCGGCCGCGTTTTCAAGCCACGGTCTGGGCCAGCCGGTAGCCGAGCGCGGCGCAGGCCAGGGCCCCGGCCACATGGCCGAGCGCGTGGCCGAGCGCGAGCAGGAGCTCGCCGCGCTGCAGCAGGATCAGCGACTCGACCGAGAAGGCCGAGAAGGTCGTGAAGCCGCCGAGGAACCCGGTGACGAGCAGCAGGCGCAGCAGCTCGTTCGGCGCGCGCTCGAAGCCGGCCAGGGCGACGCCGACGAGCAGCCCGCCGGCGCAGTTGACGAACAGCGTGCCGAGCGGAAAGCCCGCCCACCGCGCGTTGAGCCAGAGCCCCGCCATCCAGCGCAGCACCGCGCCTGCACTGGCACCGGCGGAGATGAGGGCGACCTGCGTCCAGACCATCGGCCGGCCTACGACGCGTTGCCGATGTCGAGGCCCCAGCGCGTGGCGGCCGCGTCGTCGCTGACGCGGGCGTCAACCCAGCGCGCGCCGTCCGGACCGCTCTCCTTCTTCCAGAACGGCGCCTGCGTCTTCAAGTAGTCCATCAGGAACTCGCAGGCCAGGTAAGCCTGGCCGCGATGGGCAGCGGTCACCGCGACGAGGACGATCTGTGCCGAGGGCGCGAGCACGCCGATGCGGTGAACGACGCGCGCGGCACGGATGTCGAAGCGCTGCATCGCGGCGTCGATCATGGCGTCGATCGACGCCTCGGTCATGCCGGGGTAGTGCTCGAGCTCGAGGGCGGCCACGTCGGCCCCGTCGTTGCGGCCCCGCACCGTGCCGACGAAGCTCACGACCGCGCCGACACCGTGGTCGCCGGCACGCAGCGCCGCGACTTCGGCCGACAGGTCGAAGTCGTCCGACTGCACGCTGACCCGCGGCCGGCTCGGCGTCAGGTCAGCCTCCGGTCACGGGCGGGAAGAAGCCGACCTCGTCGCCGTCGCTCAGGACCGTGCTCTCGCCGCACAGCACCCGGTTGCGGGCGGCGCGCAGCACGCGCTGCGGCGCGAGCGCCTCGGCGTGGCGCCCGCCGCGCGCGACGAGCGCGGCGCGCAGGCCGGCGATGTCGGCGCCCGTGCCCACCTCGACCGCCTCGCCGCTGCCGAGCAGCTCGCGGACGGAGGCGAAATAGCGCACCTCGAGCTTCACGACAGGAGGCCGCCGAACGGCAGGTAGCGCACGGTGTCGCCCGGCGCGATGGCCACGCCGCCGGGGTTGTCGACCAGGCCGTCGGCCCAGGTCGTGGAGGTGAGCACGCCCGAGCCCTGGTGGGCGAAGAGGTCGAGACCACCCGCGTCGTTGCGGCGCACGCGCAGGAACTCACGCCGCCTGTCGGGGCGCGGCCAGGCGAAATCGGCGCGCAAGGCGATCGGCTTGGGCGCCAGCTCGGCGGCACCCTGCAGGCGCAGGAGCACCGGACGGACGACGGCCAGGAAGGTGATGAAGGCCGAGACCGGGTTGCCGGGCAGGCCGATGAACCAGGCCGCCGAGCCGTCGGCCCGGAACACCTCGCCGAACGCCAGCGGCTTGCCCGGCTTGATGGCGATCTGCCACAGGTCGAGCCGGCCTTCCCGCTCGACGGCCGGCTTCAGATGGTCTTCCTCGCCGACCGACACGCCGCCGCAGGTGACGATCACGTCGCTGCCGGCCGCGGCGCGCTTCAACGCGTCCCGCGTCGCCTCCAGGCGGTCTTCGACAATGCCGAGGTCGTCGCAAACGCCGCCGGCCGACTCGATCAACCCGCGCAGCGTGAAGCGGTTCGAGTTGTAGATGGCGCCGGGGCGCAGCGCCTCGCCGGGCATGGCGAGCTCGTCGCCGGTGGAGAACATGGCGACCCGCGGTCGGGCAGCGACCTGCAGCCTGCCGGCGCCGACCGAGGCCGCCATGCCGAGCGCCTGCGGCGTCAGCCGGCTGCCGGCGGCGAGCACCACCGCGCCCTCGGCCACGTCTTCGCCGCGGCGCCGGATCGACTGGCCGGCGCGCGGCACGACCTCGATGCGCACGCCGCCGTCTACCTGCACCGCGCACTGCTCCTGCATCACGACGGCATCGGCGCCGGCCGGGATCTGCGCCCCGGTGAAGATGCGGGCGGCCGTGCCCGGATCGAGCGGCCCGCCGACGCTGCCGGCGGCGATGCGCTGGCTCACCGGCAGCACGGCGCCGGCCGCGCCGACATCGGCCGTGCGCACGGCGTAGCCGTCCATGGCGCTGTTGTCTTCGGGCGGCACCGCGACGGCGGAGACGACGTCGGCGGCAAGGACCCGGCCGATGGCCTCGAAGGTGTCGACCGTCTCGGCGGCCGACGGCGCCGGCGCCGGCACTCGCGCCAGCACGCGCGCCACCGCATCGTCGAGCGACAGCAGGCCGCTCACGCCACCCCGCCGGCGTCGATGAAGGCCTTCAGCCGGCCGACGTCGACGGCCATCGTCGTGGCCCGGCGTGGCAGCGCCTCGATGCCGATGAAACGCGCCGGGCGCGGTGCGTCGATGCCGAGCGCCTCGGTCACCGTCGCGGCGAATTTGGCCGGCAGCGCGGTCTCGAGCACGACCATCGGCGTGCCGGCATCGCGACGGGCGCGGCCGACGTGGAGCGCGTCGGCGGTGTGCGGGTCGATCACCGAGCCGAAGCGCCTGTACACGTCGCGGATCGTCGCCAGGCGGTCGGCCTCGGTGCTGCGACCGCTGGCGAAGCCGAAGCCGGCGACGCGCTCGCGCTCGCCGGCCGAAAGATGGAAGACGCGCTGCACGTCCACTTCGGCGAAGAGCGCGCGGGTGCGCGATGCATCGCGGCCGAGTGCATCGAACACGAAGCGCTCGAAGTTCGACGCCTTCGAGATGTCCATCGAGGGGCTCGAGGTCTCGTGCGTCTCGGCGGCGCCGCGCACGCGGTAGGTGCCGGTGCGGAAGAATTCGTCGAGCACGTCGTTCTCGTTCGTCGCGAGCACGAGATGGCGGATCGGCAGGCCCATCATGCGTGCCACGTGGCCGGCGCAGATGTTGCCGAAGTTGCCGGTGGGCACGGCGAAGTCGACCGCCTCGTCGTTGGCCGAGGTCGCCTGGAAGTAGCCGGCGAAGTAGTACACGACCTGCGCCAGCAGGCGCGCCCAGTTGATCGAGTTGACGGTGCCGATCCGGTGCCGCTGCTTGAAGGCCAGGTCGCCCGACACCGCCTTGACGAGGTCCTGGCAATCGTCGAACACGCCTTCGATGACGACGTTGTGGATGTTCTCGTCCTGCAGGCTGAACATCTGCGCCTGCTGGAAGGCGCTCATGCGCCCGGCCGGCGACAGCATGTAGACCTCGATTCCCCGCTTGCCCTTGAGCGCGTGCTCTGCCGCGCTGCCGGTGTCGCCCGAGGTCGCGCCGAGCACGGTGAGGGACCGGTCGCTTCGGGCCAGCGCGTACTCGAACGCGTGGCCCAGGAACTGCATGGCGATGTCCTTGAACGCCAGCGTCGGGCCGTTCGAGAGCCCGAGCACGAACACGCCCGGCTCGAGCGTCCGCGAGGTCACGATGCGGGCGTCACCGAAGACCTCGGCCGTGTAGGTGCGGTCGACGAGCGCGCGCAGGTCGTCGGGCGGGATGTCGTCGATGTAGAGCGAGAAGATCTCGAAGGCCAGCTCGGGATAAGCGAGCCCGCGCCAGCGCGCCAGCGTCTCGGCATCGACCGGCGGATAGTGCGTCGGCACGAAGAGGCCGCCGTCGGGAGCCAGTCCTTCGAGCAGGATGTCGGCGAAGCCCCGACCCGACGCCTCGCCGCGCGTGCTGACGTACTTCATGGCCACCGGCTCACGCGAGGTCTTCCTTGCGGATGCGGATGATCTTCGCCAGCACGGTCGGCAGCGCCTGCATGAGCGCGATCGCCTTCGTCATGCGGCCCTCGACGGTGTCGTGGGTCAGGATGATCACGTCGGTGTGCTCGGCGCCGCCGTTCGGGCGCTGCAGCAGGGCGTCGATCGAGATCGCGTGCTCGGCGAGGATGCCGGTGATCCGGGCCAGCACGCCGGCTTCGTCGGCGACCTGCAGGCGCAGGTAGAACGAGGTGATCACGGCGTCGATCGGCAGCACGTCGAGGTTCTGGATCGCCGCGGGCTGGAAGGCGAGGTGCGGCACGCGGTGGTCGGGGTCGGCCGTCGCGATACGCGCGATGTCGACGAGGTCGGCGATCACCGCCGAGGCCGTCGGCTCGGCGCCGGCACCCTTGCCGTAGTAGAGCGTGGTGCCGACCGCGTCGCCCTGCACCATCACCGCGTTCATGGCGCCCTCGACGTTGGCGATCAGGCGCCGCGCCGGCACCAGCGTCGGGTGGACGCGGAGCTCGTAGCCATCGGCCCTGCGCTTGGTGATGGCGAGGAGCTTGATGCGGTAGCCGAGCTGCTCGGCGTACGCGATGTCGGCGGCCTGCAGGTCGACGATGCCCTCCACGTACGCCTTGGCGAACTGCACCGGCACGCCGAAGGCGATGGCCGAGACGATGGTCGCCTTGTGCGCGGCGTCGACACCGGTGATGTCGAAGGTCGGGTCGGCTTCGGCATAGCCGAGCCGCTGCGCGTCGGCGAGCGCGGCCTGGAAGTCGATGCGCTTGTCGCGCATCTCGGAGAGGA
>CAXSEJ010000191.1:0-5269 GCA_964236395.1 uncultured Rhizobacter sp. | reverse complement strand
TGTCGGAGCTGGGGCTGGGGTTTTTGCTCCAGCAGTCGGGCACCTCGGCGCAGCGGGGAAGGGCACGACCGTGCTCGACACTGGCTTTTTCGGGTATTGGGCGGCAGTCGAAAGGCGGCTCTGGTGACGTTCCTCCGGGACATCGACGACTCGAGCTGCCGCGACCTGCCGTACTGTTTCCGAAGGATCTGGCTGATTACGCTCGCCACAATGGCGCGGCGCGGCGCGTGGCGGGACATCAGCCTCGCCGTAACGCGGGCTTCTGGTTTCTGCCGGCACGTGCTGATGGCGGACGCCGCGAGCATTGGATTCAATCTGTCTCAAGAAGGTCGCCACCGCGATGCCAAGCTTCTATGTCTACTCTCCGTCAGGCCGCTTCGGTTCGAGCGCCTGGCTTGTGTTCGTCTTCGTCGGCGGAGTCACCGCCCTGGTCCTGGGATGGGGCTACGCCAACGCGCTCGCGCTCGTCTCTTGGAAGCCGGCGGCGATCTTCGTGGCGATGGTCCTCTGGGCGGCTTTGGCCATTCTCGTCTCCGCTCTCGCGACCCGGTCACGCTCGCGTTCGCCGACGCTCAACCAGTGGGCGGGAGCCGCGATCGGCTTCATCGCGTGGTGGGCTCATTGGGTGGTTTTTCTCAAGATCTTCGACGGCTCGCCGCTGGCGGCGGAGTTCTCCCAGTCTGGTCCGGTCGGCTGGTTGCGCGTTCTCGGCCGGTTCAGTTCCGACCTGAACGCCGGCAAGGGCATCGACTGGCTCGCCTGCACAGGGTGGGCGATCGAAGCCGTGGTGACGGTCGGCATGCCCGCCAGCGTTGCCGCCGGCCAAGCCAAGGAGCCGTACAGCGAGGCGCGGGCCCAATGGGCGGCCACCGCCTTCAAGGGCGAGCTGGTCGCGCGGGGAGCGTCCAGTGAGTCCTTCCCGGCGTCCCTGCGAGAGCGAGGCGCGAGCGAATTGCTGTCAATGCTGGCCGCCTCCGCGGTCGTCGCTGAGTCGATGGCGGCGAAGTGGTGGACCGTGGAAGTCAAAGGCCTGGCGGTCACCGACGACCCGCAAGCCCGCTGGCTGGACGTGACGACGCTTGTCCAGACGCGCAACGACCGCGGCCGCGTCGAAGTCGCCCGCCAGCCCGTGGTGCGGGCGTGGCACGTCGACGCCGACGCGTTCGACGCCATCCGTCGCCACGTCAACCCCGCCGACGATGCCCCGCCTGCATCTCGCGAGACGACGTCCGTCGGGGCCCCGACACCGCCGGCCCTGCAGCCTGCTGTCAGCGCGCTTGAAAGAGGTGACTTCGCGTCGGTGTCCGAGATGGCTGAAGGATTCGCCCATCACGCCGACCCTCTGCTTCGCGCCGATGCCCTGCGACTCTGCGCGCTGGCTGCGTCGCGAATGGAACGGTGGAGCGTCGCCTTCGACCATTTCGAGGCGCTTTTCGGCCTCGAGCCGACGGCCTTCAACGCCCTGCAACTCGCATCGACGTCGGTCTGTGGTGACGAGCTTGCACGTGGCCTCTCGTGGCTGCACACGGCACACGAGATCAACGACCGCGCGCATGAGATGCCGCCGCCCCGGATCGACACCGCCTTTCTCAGTGCGCTGGAGGAGCACGGCGATTACGCCGCCGCGCTGCCGCTGCTCGACAAGCTCGCCTGTGCCTATCAGGCTCTTCCGAGCCTCGACGATCACTACGTCTGGTCGCACGGCCTCCCTTTCTTCGCCGAGTTCTTGCGCAAGTCGCTGCCGCTGCTTCAACACGCCCTTCCCGCGGCCGACGTGCCGGACTGGTACGCCCGCCTGCGCGGCGGTTTGAGCCGGGACGGCGCTGAGATGCTCGACGCGCATCTCGCCGAATTGCGCACGCAGCCCGCACCGAAGCCGCACTGACCGGGCCGCATAGCCCCGCCGCATCGCCCTGCGACCCTAGAATCCGCGACCCGCTGCTCCGGCGCCTCTGCGCCCCTTCCATGGACCGAGACGCCCTCCTCGCCCCGATCTCGGACACCTCGCCGTGCGGCGACGACCTCTCGTTTTCTGCCGAGTTCGACGCCATCCAGGACCTGCGCCGGGCCGACGATCCGTCGCTCGACCAGGGCGAGTGGGTCACGGCGCTGAAAGCCGCCGACTGGCCCGGCGTGCAGGCGCAATGCGAGCAGCTGCTCGCCTTTCGCAGCAAGGACCTTCGTCTCGCCGCGTGGCTCACGGAAGCAGGCGCCCGGCTCACCGGCTACGCCGGTCTCGCCGACGGCCTGGAGCTGTGCGACGCCCTGTGCGAGCGCTACTGGACCGAGCTCTACCCGCGCATCGACGCCGACGGCGACACCGAGGAGCGCAGCGGCAACCTGCGCTGGCTGCTGGCGCAGGTGCAGGCGCTCGCGCGCCACCTGCCCGTGCTGCACCAGGGCACGCGCGGCTTCTCGCTGCACGACATGGAAGCAGCGCAGACGAGCTCGCGCGCTGCCGCCGACGCGGGCGACGACGCCGGCAACGCCGCCCCTGCCCTCACGCCGGACGAGATCGCCGCGGCGCGTCGCGCCACGCCGGCGGCGTTCTTCGCCTCAAATCTGGCCGACGCGGAACGCGCACTGCGGGCCCTCGATCGCCTGAAGACGATCGCCGACGCGCGGCTCGGCGACGACGGCCCCGGCTTCAGCACCGCCCACCGCGCCGTCGAAGACGCGGTGCATGGCGTCAGGCTGCTCGCCCGCGATGCCGATCCGCTCGCCGGCACGGCGGTCACGGCGGCCGATGCGGAGGCCGGCCCGGTGCCGGCCGGCAGCGGCGGCGGTGCGCTCCGCACTCGCGCCGACGCACTGCGCCAGCTCCGCGCCGTCGCCGACTTCTTCCGCCGCACCGAGCCGCACAGCCCGGTCGCCTACCTCGCCGAGCGCGGCGCGCAGTGGGGCGAGATGCCACTGCACGTGTGGCTGCGCTCCGTCGTCAAGGACGAGGGCGTGCTGGCGCAGGTCGAGGAGCAGTTGGGCATCGCGTCGCCGAAACCGCCGGCCGAGTGATCGCCCGCGGCTGCGCCGTCTACTGGACAACGCGCAGCTCGATGCGCCGGTTGCGCGCCCGCCCGTCGGCGCTGTCGTTGCCGGCCACCGGCCGGTCGGGGCCGGCGCCGGAGGTGGCGATCTTCTCGGCCGGAACGCCCTTGCCGACGAGGTAGGTCTTCACCGCATCCGCCCGCGCCGCGGAGAGGGCGATGTTCTGCGGCCGTGAGCCGAGTCCGTCGGTGTGGCCGGTGATGTCGAAGCTCTTGCCGCCCAAGCGCAGCAGCAGCGGCGCCAGCAGCTCGAGCGCCTTTTGGCCGGCCGCGGTGAGGCTGGAGTTGCCCGGCTCGAACTCGATCGTGCGGGTGGCCAGCGCGAGGTCGATCTGCTCCTGGCCCGCGGCCGCGATGCGCAGGCCATTGCGCACGGTGTAGGTCGTGTTCAGCTTCGTCGACATGTCGCTGACGATCTGCTGGCGCACCGCCTCGTTGCCGACCTCGCCCTTGAGGTCGATCACGTTGCCGCTGATGCTGATCTGCCCGTGCGTCACCTGCTTGAGCTCGGCCGAGATGATCTTTTGCAGGTAGCCGCTCCAGTTCGGCGGCGCGATCAGCTTGCCGACGCCGAGCTGGTCGACGACGCGATCGGCGCCGAACACTTCGCGGGCCCGCTGCAGCACCGACTGCCGTGTCGCCTCGTCGGGCACCGTGCCGGAGACGACGACCTGGCCCGGCGCCGGCGCCGGGACCGCCGGCTGCGCCACCGCAGTGACGGCATTCGCCCAGCCCAGGACCAGGGCACCGCACGCACGCGCCGACCACGACCGCATCGTCATTCTCCGAGAAAGGTTTCGCGGAACGTCACCATCGCCTGGTGCAGCGACAGCTGCGACTGCTGCAGGTAGCTGGACAGCTTGGTGACGGCGTAGTCCTGCCGCACCTGTTCTTCCACCCACTCGGCCGGCGAGGGGTCGATGAAGGCGTTGGCCGCCACATCGGCATCGAGCACGGCGTGCAGGTGCTCGGCCGAGCCGCCACTGAAGCCGATGGCGAGCGATTGCGCCGGGGCGGCGCCCACACGCGGCAGGAACAGCGCGATCTCGAGATCGAGCCGGCGCAGGAAGGGCACGATGAGCTCCAGCCAGAAGCTGGCCACCAGCGGCCGGTAGAGCGGGTCGGCCGGCAGCGGCAGACGCAGGCCCTTCTTCAGCGACACACCGGTGCTGCCGAGCACGGGCTGCAGAAGCAGGCCGATCGCGAGCAGCGCCTGGCGCAGGTCGATGGCGTGACCCGCCGCCCGCAACATGCCCTCGAGCGACGCCATCGTCTGCAGCTCGACGAAGTCGCGCAGGCTCGCCTCGTAGGCGGTCGCCTCGACGTCGAGCTCGATCTCGACCTGCGACACCTCGGACAGCAAGGACGCGGCGTCGTCGCTCGCCTTGCCGGCCGCATGGGCGGCCTGCTCGAAGCGCGCCCAGAGCCGGCTCAACGCCATCGGCGCGATGGGCAGGAAAGCGAGCGGCTCGGTCAACTCGAACGTGCCGGCGACGACGAACGGGAAGCGCCGGCCGGATGCGTCGGAGCTGGCCGCCAGGTGGCCGGCGATCGCCCGCTGGCTCCGCGCCGAAACGAAGGCGAAGTGGGCGTTGGGGCGCCGGTCGTAGACCTCCTTCCAGCGCGGGTCGGCGGACATCAGGTCGATGCCCTGGCTGAGCCAGTCGTCGAGCGTGCGGATGAGCGTGGGCTGGGACGCGCTGCGCACGAAGTCGCCACGCGAAGGCAGCTTGCCGAAGTAGGCGAGCGGGACGAGCGCGCGGCGGCTCACGACTTCACCGCCGAGGCGGCCGGCGCGGCCGGCGAGGGCAAGGCAAGCGACTGGGCATCGACGCCCACCACCACGGCCGGCAGCCTGACGCCGCGCAGCCCCGTGGCCGCCACCGGCGCCGGCGTGGCCACGCCGGGCCGGGCGGCCGCCGGCGCGGCACCGGGCTGGCTGACGATGCGCAGCTGCACGGTGAGCACCGTCGCCCCGCTCGTCCATGACAGCTCGAACAGATTGGGCTGGATGGGCCGCCGCCGCGCGACCTCGAACATCCGGGTCAGGGCGAAGTTGCCCGGCTCGTTGAGGACCTCGATCGCCCGGCCGTCGTTGGTGATGGCCGTGATGCGCGCACCCGGCGTGGCATTCGGGTTCGGCCAGACGAACTGGGTCCACTCCGCCGCCGTGTTGCGGTAGCGCAGCTTTTGCCCATCGATCTCGATCGTGTACTCGAGCAGGC
>CAXSEJ010000190.1:0-5303 GCA_964236395.1 uncultured Rhizobacter sp. | reverse complement strand
ACACCGGCACCCACGACAGCCTGCTCGACGCCGGCCAGTTCATCGCCACGCTCGAGAAGCGCCAGGGCCTGAAGGTCGCCTGCCCGGAAGAGATCGCCTACCGCTCGGGCTGGATCGACGCCGAGGCGCTGTCGGCCCTGGCCAGGCCGATGCTGAAGAACGGCTACGGCCACTACCTTCTTCGCGTGCTCAGCGACACGGTGTTCTGATGCAGGTCACTGCCACTTCGCTCGATGGCGTGCTGGTGCTCGAGCCGCGCGTTTTCGGCGACGCCCGCGGCTGGTTCATGGAAAGCTTCAGCGAGCGCACCTTCCGCGACGCGACCGGCGTCGAAACCACGTTCGTGCAGGACAACCATTCGCGCTCGGCGCGCGGCGTGTTGCGCGGCCTGCACCACCAGCTCGCGCCGCATGCGCAGGGCAAGCTGGTGCGCGTGACCGCCGGCTCGGTGTTCGACGTCGCCGTCGACCTGCGGCCGGGCAGCGCCACCGTCGGCCGCTGGACCGGCGTCGAGCTGAGTGCCGAGAACCGGCGCCAGCTCTGGATCCCGGCCGGCTTCGCGCACGGCTTCCTGGTCACCAGCGACAGCGCCGACTTCCTCTACAAGACGACCGCCTACTACCACCCGGCCTCGGAGCGATCGATCGTCTGGAACGACGCGGCGATCGGCATCGAGTGGCCCGACGTCGGCGTGGCGCCGGTCGTCTCCGACAAGGACGCCGCCGCACCTTCGCTCGGCGAAGCGCTCAGGCCGTAGCCGGCGCGCGCAGCAGGCCGCGCTCCTCGATGAAGGCGATCACCTCGCCGAGCCCGTCGCGCGTCTTCAGGTTCGTCATCACGAACGGCTTGTCGGCGCGCATGCGCAGCGTGTCGGCGCGCATCACCTCCAGGCTGGCGCCGACGTGCGGCGCCAGGTCGGTCTTGTTGATGACGAAGAGGTCGCTCTTGGTGATGCCGGGCCCGCCTTTCCTCGGGATCTTCTCGCCGGCGGCGACGTCGATGACGTAGATCGTCAGGTCGGAGAGCTCGGGGCTGAAGGTGGCCGCCAGGTTGTCGCCGCCGCTCTCGATGAAGACGATGTCGGCGTCGGGATAGCGCTCGAGCATGCGGTCGATCGCCTCGAGATTGATCGACGCGTCTTCGCGGATCGCGGTGTGCGGGCAGCCGCCGGTCTCGACGCCCATGATCCTGTCGGCGTCGAGCGCGCCGGCGACGGTGAGCAGGCGCTGGTCTTCCTTGGTGTAGATGTCGTTGGTGACGACGACGAGGTCCCAGGTGTCGCGCATCGACTTGCAGAGCATCTCGACCAGCGTCGTCTTGCCCGAGCCGACGGGCCCGCCGACGCCGACGCGAAGCGGTGGCAGGCGCCGGGTGCGGCGGGCGATGTGATGAAGAGCGCTCATGTCGGATCGGAGGAGTCGAGGAGGGAGGTCACGACCGGAACAGCCGCGAGTACTGGGTTTCGTGCTGCGACGAGAGGATGGCGAGCATCGGCGTGAAGGCCTGCAGTTGCGCTTCGGGCACCGTCAGGGCGTGGTCGATGGCCGCCGGCAGACGAAGGGCGAGCGCGTCGAGCATGCGCTGGCCGGCGGCCTGGCCGAGCGGCACCGATTTCATCGCCGCCTGCACCAGGTTCTCGGCCCAGCCGGCGGCGAAGGCAAGGAGGGCCGGGCGCGGCTCGCTGCAGGCGGAAGAAGCCGCGAGCGCGAAGACGACGGGCCAGGTCGGCGCATGCAGCAGTCGGGCGATCGCTGCCAGGGCGCCGCTGTCGACCTCGCCCTGGCGCAGCCAGACGACGAGCGAGCGGCCCATCTGCTCTGCCTGCTGGCGCAGCTCGCTCGTCTCCCGTGTCGTGGCGTACCAGGCATTGAGGCTGGCGACGCGGCCGTGGTCGCCGTGTTGCCAGGCGTCGAGCGCGAAGGCGACGACCGGCAGCTCGCTGCGCGCCAGGCCGAGGTCGAGCTGGTCGGCGAGCCAGTTCAGCGCCGCGGCTTCGCCGGCGATGCGCCTGCTGTCGATGGCGCTTTCGAGCCCTTCGGAATAGCTGAAACCGCCGACCGGCAGGCTGGTCGACGCGAGCCGCATGAGGCGCAGCAAGGCGGCGCTGCCCAGCGTCAGCGGGCCGCTCGCGGTCATGGGTGCGGGTGGCCGTGCCCGTGCGCCGGGCCCGGGTCGTAGGCGCCGCCTTCCGGCTCGAACGGCGCGTCGACTTCGTCGAGCTGCAGACCCATGCGCCGGAGCAGCGCGGCGAGGACGTGGTCCGGCTCGAGCTGCAGGCGGTCGGCACGCACTTCGAGGGGGACGTGGCGGTTGCCCAGGTGGTAGGCGGCGCGCAGCAGGTCGAGCGGCGTGCCGCAGGGCGCGACCGAGACCGCAAGCAGGCGCTGCGGCAGTGCGCGCACGGCGACGAGGGCGCCGTCTTCGCGCACCAGCACGTCGCCACCGCGCAGCACCGTGCCGCGCGGCAGGAAGACGCCCAGCGGCTGGCCTGCCGAGTCGACCGCCTGGAAGCGGCTTTTCTGGCGCGTGTCCCAGTCGAGCGTGACGAAGGCGGCGCGGCGCACGACGGCTGGCGCGAGCCCGGCGCCGGCCGCGAGCAGCTTGCTCGCCGTCATCACGGGTGCCGTCATGGGTGCCGTCATGGGTGCCGTCGCCAGGCCATGCCAAGGATGCTAGCGGCCGGCGCCACTACGATCGCCGGTGCCTGGCGCTGCGCCATGTCACGAGGAGCCATCGCGTGAAATCACTGCACTGCCTTCGCTTCGGCGCCTGGTCGGCCGAGGTCGCCCCCCACATCGGCGGCTCCCTCGCCTCGTTCAGCTCCGCCGCGGCGGGCGGTATGCATCGCCACTGGATGCGCCCGGCCGACGAAGCCGCACTGGCCGCCTGCGACGCCTTCGCCATGGCCAGCTTCCCGCTCGTTCCCTGGTGCAACCGCATCCGCGATGGCCGCTTCACGTGGCAAGGGCGCAGCGTGCAGCTGGCCCCGAACCGGCCGGGTTCCGTGCATGCCATCCACGGCCTGGGCTGGCAACGTCCCTGGACCGTCGAGCGGGCCGACGAGCGATCGATCGAGCTCGTGTTCGAGGACGCGGGCGAGGGCGAATGGCCGTTCCCGTTCCGGGCCCGGCAGCGCTACGCACTGGACGAAGACGGCCTCGAAATCCGGCTCGAGCTCTGCAACACCGGCCCGACGAGCCTGCCCGGAGGCCTCGGCCATCACCCCTACTTTGCGCATCGGCGCGAGGGCGTCGGCACGCGGGTGACGGCCGAGGTCGAGGCCATGTGGCTCAGCGACCCCGAGCTGCTGCCGGTCTCGCTCTCGACCGCCGATCCAGCGGTCGACGCCCTGGCGCAAGGCATGCGCCTTTCGGACTTCGTGCTCGACAACAACTTCACCGGCTACCGGCGCGCGGCCCAGATCCGCTGGCCCGACGGCAGCGGGCTGCGCATCACGGCGAGCGAGCCGCTCGGCTTCATGGTGCTGTACTCGCCGGGTGCCGAGCCGGTCTTCGTTCTCGAGGCGGTGTCGAACTGCACCGACTGGATGAACCTGCTCGACCGCAAGGTGCCCGGCGCCACGTCGGACACCGTGGGTGGCGCGGCCCTGGAGCCGGGCGCGTCGCTCGTCGCCACGACCCGCTTCGAGCCCGATGTGCGCTTGCTTCAGAAAAGGAAGTAGCGCTGCGCCATCGGCAGCACGCTCGCCGGCTCGCAGGTGAGCAGCACGCCGTCGGCACGCACTTCGTAGGTCTGGGCATCGACCTCGATGTGCGGCAGGCCGGCGTTGTGGACCATGTCCTTCTTGCCGATGCTGCGCGTGTTCTTCACCGCGACGGCGCGCCGCTGCAGGCCGAGCCTGGCCGGCACGCCGGCGTCGATCGACGCCTGCGAGACGAAGTTGATGCACGACACGTTCAAGGCCGCGCCATAGGCACCGAACATCGGCCGGAAGTGCACCGGCTGCGGTGTCGGAATCGAGGCGCTCGGGTCGCCCATGGCCGCCGCGGCGATCATGCCGCCCTTCAGGATGAGGGTCGGCTTGACGCCGAAGAAGGCCGGCCGCCACAGCACCAGGTCGGCCAGCTTGCCCGGCTCGACCGAGCCGACCTCGTGCGCGATGCCCTGCGTGATGGCCGGGTTGATCGTGTACTTGGCGATGTAGCGCTTGACCCGAAAGTTGTCGTGACGCGCGCTGTCTTCGGCCAGCGTGCCACGCTGCTGCTTCATCTTGTCGGCCGTCTGCCAGGTGCGGATCACCACCTCGCCGACGCGGCCCATCGCCTGGCTGTCGCTCGACATCATCGAGAACACGCCGAGGTCGTGCAGGATGTCCTCGGCGGCGATGGTCTCGCGCCGGATCCGGCTCTCGGCGAAGGCGAGGTCCTCGGCGATCGACGGGTCGAGGTGGTGGCACACCATCAGCATGTCGAGGTGCTCGTCGACCGTGTTCACGGTGTACGGCATGGTCGGGTTCGTCGACGACGGCAGCACGTTCGGCAGGCCGGCGCACTTGATGATGTCGGGCGCGTGGCCGCCGCCGGCCCCTTCGGTGTGGAAGGTGGCGATGGTGCGGCCCTTGAAGGCGGCGATGGTGTCCTCGACGAAGCCCGACTCGTTGAGCGTGTCGGTGTGGATGGTCACCTGCACGTCGTGCTTCTCGGCCACCGAGAGGCAGTTGTCGATCGCCGCCGGCGTCGTGCCCCAGTCCTCGTGCAGCTTGAGGCCGTAGGCACCGGCCTCGACCTGTTCCTCGAGCGCGGCCGGCAGCGAGGCGTTGCCCTTGCCCTGGAAGCCGAGGTTCATGGGGAACGACTCGGCCGCCTTCAGCATCGAGGCGATGTGCCACGGCCCCGGCGTGCAGGTGGTCGCGAAGGTGCCCGTGGCCGGCCCCGTGCCGCCGCCGAGCATGGTGGTGATGCCGCTCATCAGCGCCTCTGCGATCTGCTGCGGGCAGATGAAGTGGATGTGGGCGTCGATGCCGCCCGCCGTCACGATCATTCCTTCGCCGGCGATGATCTCGGTGCCCGGGCCGATGACGATGTCGACACCCGGCTGCACGTCGGGGTTGCCGGCCTTGCCGAGGCCGGCAATGCGGCCAGCCTTGATGGCGAGGTCGCACTTGACGATGCCCCAGTGGTCGATGACCAGGGCGTTGGTGATGACCGTGTCGGCCACCTCCGCCGAGACGCGCTGGCTCTGGCCCATGCCGTCGCGGATGGTCTTGCCGCCGCCGAACTTCACTTCCTCGCCGTAGCCGACGGATCGCCCGTCGGCGTCGCGTCGACCCTCGCCGGCGCGCA